>CAYUTR010000014.1:0-30733 GCA_964447465.1 uncultured Chryseobacterium sp. | reverse complement strand
GTGTACCCCATTTCGTTACGACACCACGTGAGCAAATTTTGCTTTGTCATGGATCGATTATAGCATATTGTATTAGAACCCCGTGGCTCGTCTGCGCAGTACAGAACCCACTTGTTTCCGCACTACGCACGCAAGCCAGGAGATGTATTTCAATGACCCTTTGCGTTGAATTCTCTCACTCAAACAGCAAAAAAACAAGTGTGGAAATTGTTAGACCACACTTGTTTTTATATTGCAACTATTAAGTACAATCAGGATCGAGCGTACCTTCCTGTCTTGGATGTTTTGATCATTATTGGCCTGACTTGCCCTGAGATTGGAGACCTGATGCCCGTTCTCATACTTGGGAAGGATGTAGGACGTGCGGGGGCTTTGGCAACTGGACTTCCTCTGTACTTCGACACTTTTTTCCATTGATCAAACAAGTCTTGCCCGAACATTCTGGTGTAGGTCAGTGAGCTTTCAATTGAAGCGTGACCGAGGAGGCTGGATGCCGCCGAATCACTTCTGATGGATTTTATGGTATCTCTTCCGAATGAATGGCGCACCGAGTGCGCATTGGCTACCAATGGTAATCCCGCCTGGTTGGAGAGCATTCTCATCATCTCGGCAACGCCGCGATTGTTCATTCGTGATCCTCTAACATCTGCGGACGGCGATTTTAGAATTGAGACAAACAGTGCTTCAGGATCTTTGAACGTAAAGAATTTATGCAATTCCTTCTTTTTCTTTTGCCAACGCTTAATCGCTTTACCAGTTTCTGGTGTCCAGAATATCTGACGGATCGGTGAGCGACCTCGTGACTTCTCTGTTTTGATAAGCGCCATACCGGAACCATTCTTCTTGAACTGCAGATCGTTTTCGTCAAGCATGCATAATTCTCCGCTTCGTGCGCCGGTATCCCATAACAGCAGAAGCAAGGCTAGATTTCTGATGTGATTTGGTCTGTTAGATCGCTTGGGAATCTGCGTGATTAATTTTTTGAAGTCCTTAAGATTCATCACGCGAGGAATGTGAAATTCTTTTTCCCGGATCGGTATTAGCTGTTCGCTGAATGGAACTTCATATCCGCGAAGGTGGCAGAACTCGAAGAATTTTTTTAACGCTATGCCGACAAGATTTACGCCATTGGGTTTCCATCCAAGACGTTCTAGTTCCTTGAAGTACCACAGGATATGCGTCAGATCAATCTCGTTAAGTTCGGGATCTTGCATGCACAGGCAAAAAATCCTGAGTGTGATTTGATAGCGTGCCGCTGTTTTTCGTGAGCGCGGTCCTTTTGCTGTTCTTAATTCGACAAATTCTCTGATTGCTTCTGATAGTTTCATAAATGCAAAAACCGCCGGACGACGGCGGTAATTGCTTCATTCTCGGGTAACCCCGAAAACTAGCTACCAGGTTGCCCCAGTAGCGCGAAACAGCATACCATGTTGCGGGAAATAGATAAAGAAAAAATCAAGGTTGCTGTCTGCAATACCCGATGTCGTCCGATTCCCTGAGGAATCGCTCCTTTCGGAGCAACGGATAATATTAAACTTCTAAATGTTCGCGAGAACATTATAGCATGGTTTGTTATGTTTTGTCAAGTATACGCATGGACACGATTTGTAGGAGATGGTACACTGTCGGCATGAGAAACATCATTCATTTTTCAATTGAAGAAGGACAGGATGGATACTACGTTGCTTCTGCACTTAACTACGCAATCATTACACAAGCAAAAACGCTTGAAGATTTGTTCAAGAACATCCGAGAGGCTACGGAACTTCACTTGGAGGACACAAGTGTTGAAGAACCGACCATTGGGAAGTCACCTTCTATTCTGATCAATTACGAATTACCGCTTTCGGCTCATGCCTAATAAGCTGAGACGACTATCGGGCCATGACGTGATTCGTTTCTGCGATAGATACGACATACTTGTTATATCCACTAAAGGAAGTCACGTAAATCTCGGACGTTTCAAACCTGGTCAGAAATCATTTGTAACGACAGTGCCACTACATAAACAATTGGATCGCGGAACATCTCACGGAATTTTCAAGCGACTGCTTCAGTTTATTCCTGAACAAGAACTGCGGGAGTTTTTTTATACCGGGAATAAATAATAATTAAGGGCAGTGTGATATAGGGAATTGCTCTGTGTGGCTTATGTCACGGGAGCTCTGCTATCACGCTGCAAAATCCCTCCTTCCTGCTTTCGCTATTGCACGGCAAAGCGTCTCAATCAGGGCTAGTGAATTACCAACTGTTTGGAATTTGCTTAATGAGTGTGGTTCCTAAGTCTGCACTTTTGTCCGAGGGAGGATGAATGAAGACTGTACCATAAATATCTTTTCCGAAAAGCTGACTCGCTATATCGTTGCGTCGAAGTTTCCTTCCATTCTGCAATGTGTTTGGAATTTTTTGTTCCTCACCAACTCCATCAAGATACACTGCCGACGGATGGACTTCAGTATACAGATACCCCCATTCCGTTTCATGTTTTTTCCATTCGGGTGCGATGCCCTCCATTGCGAGTTCCGCTTTCGATGCCCCGATGCGATACACATCGTCGGTCGAAGAAATCACGATGTAAAGCACTGCATATTCCATGAGCGCAATCTATGCTCACGGCTGCAGGAAGTCTGACTAAGAATTTTAGCTAAGTGTTAATTGAACCGCATATTATACTAGGTGCCAGCAAAAAAGTAACGCAATATCGCAGCGGCGACGATCATGACGTGCACAAGGATTTGCAACAATGGCAAGAATCAACTTATCTTTCTATAAACTATAGACATACCAAAAATGATTGTCACCACCATGACCAACGACTTCCGCGCAATCATCACAACGCAGGATAATGATTTCCGAACAATCGTCACGACCGAAAATCTTAATTTCCGTCAGATCATTGTTGTTGTTACGCAAGGAGGAGATTAGAAATGCAGAGAATAATTATTGTGGTCACTTCGCAGGGCGGAGGATAAATTCTATTGCACCAGAAATTTTCCTCTGACGTTTTTGCCGTTTTCCCCACCGACGGAATAAAAATAGATTCCCTCCGGAAACTCCTGAATGGAAATCACGAATGAAAACGCGTCGGATTCTTCTCGCCACACTTCCTTGCCAAGCGCATCATAGATAATGAGCTCGCGTGATTGTTGGTCGTCTGAAAATTGAAATGTAATCACATCACTAGCAGGATTCGGGAATACAATGATATCAGTAGATATTGAAAGCGAGTTGATGCTTGTATTCAGATGTCCACAGCTATCCGAAAAATTCCCTCCGATCCACGCGACCACATTGTTGACTGGATTCGCATCAATGGTAGTAAAGTTACCTCCAACATATAAACTGTCGCCATCCGTTGCAATGCTTGGGACGATGTTATCAAATACTCCAACACTACACCAATCTGTTCCATCCCACCGAGATAAATAGAAAGACGGAATTCCTCCTGCCTGATTGAACTGGCCACCAACCCATACCGCACTGCCATATACCGCCATAGTTAGTACTTGTCCATTACTTACTCCGCCGCCAACCTGTGTCCAGGTTGTGCCGTCCCACCGAGCAATAAATTCGCCGGGATCACCACTGCTCAGTTGAAAATAGCCTCCTACTAAGAGCTCGCTATTATAAACTGTGAGTGCATTCACCGTCTCGAAACTTCCATCAATTCCGCTACCAACCGCACTCCACGTAAGCCCGTCCCACACGGCAATATTCTGAATACTTCCGCTCGTATTCTGGAAATTTCCTCCTGCATATAATTTGCCTTGAAATCGAATAGCACAGGTTACTGTTCCCAAAAAATTAGTTGTTCCAACTCTTGACCAACTAGTGCCGTCATACTTCGCTATTCCTGTTGATGCTATCCCGCCAATTGAATCAAATCTTCCGAGCGCATACAGAGCCGAATCGCCGTCATTATAAATCGCAGACACAAAACTTAAGCCGTTGTCTACCGCTCCAACTTCAATCCAGTTTGTGCCACTCCATTTGAATAACCCATCTGTACTCGTTCCGGTTATGTAATACTCTCCCTGAAAATTGGTAATGCATCTTGGATAATTTCCGGTAGTGGAGAGATATGGAACCCACTGAGAGCCGTCCCATCGCGCAATGCCGTAACATGTAGAAGTATCAGCAGATAAAAAAGGACCGAGTGCGATTAGGGAAGAGGTGACTGTATCGCAATACAGAAAATTCACCGGTCCACTGAAAGATGAGCCAATGCTCTGCCAGTTCTGGGATAGTCCAGAAAATTGGCAGAGCACTAAACTCAATATGACAAGTATTCTCTTCACTAATCTTGTTTGATAATCTTTCCGGAGAACAATTCTTGTTGATCAACAATCACCGACACGAAATACACCCCATTGGCTTGCAATGAAAGATCAAATGGCTCCTCTAAAGTTCCGAATATGTTTTCTCTTTTCCTATACTCAACAATCTGACCAGTAACGTCATATATGCGGATTTCTACTGTATTTCCGGTCAACTCCGGAATCTGAACGGTAAATTCTGCAGCAGTCGGGTTCGGGTACAACAGCAAAGCAGTCTGTTGTGCAGTGGCCTCATTTAGTCCAACCGAAATCGCGGAGATATTTAAGCGCGCACAAAACGGCGTAGTTTCGGATACGTTTGTTTTAGTAGTGTCAATCCAACTGTTCGCATATGTGTAATCCCACGGAAATGTTGCACCAGTTGAAGTGGAGTATCCAGTGATAAACAGTTTTTCATTTCCAAAATTCGCGATCATATGACTATTGCCAGTGAGAACCTCGTCCATAGGTCCACCATAACAAGTCGCCCAAAGACGCTGATTCATTGGGTCAAAACTTAAGATCAGAGCATCGGCGCGTACACCTGTACCATTGTATGCCTGATAGTATGCGTTTCCATTGGAGAGCAGACTAATTCCAGTGCTGGTTGTTTGTCCAAGCACGTACACTGTCTTATTGTCATCAGCCGTGATCGATCTTAGATTATCAGAACCATTGTCACCATAGAAACTGCACCATTTTTTCCCACCAGTAACACTAAATCGCACAATAAATCCCTCGCTACCGGATGCAACGCTATCAATATATTCCGTACCTAAAAACTGTAAAGGGAAACCCGGATAGGTACTCGATGTCGATCCAACAACATAAAGATCCTTGTTGCCGGCAAGGCAGAGACCTGATGCTCCATCAGTTCCGCTTCCTCCGAATCCAGTACCCCAAGTGATCGTATCAGCTGCGTTAAAGCGCAGAATGAATGCGTCACTAGTAGCAGTCGCATCGTAATAGGCGCCACTGCCAGGATCATAAACGGGTATTCCGCTACCAAAACTACTACCCTGACCAACAACAAAAGTATTTTGACCGTCACCGTCAATGCCTGTTATTTGGTCACCTAAATTTCCAAATTGCACCGCCCAAGTAGTATCTAGATTCTGGTCGAACTCAACGATTGCTGCATATCCTGAAGAAGCGTTGTAGGCACCAGTCTTTGTTCTTAGTGGGAAATTACTCGATCCAGTATACCCAGAGACGTACAGCCTGCCATTAGTTTGATTATAATAAATTGTTTTTCCCTGATCGTCTAGGCTCCCTCCATAATATGTACTCCAAATGTGTTGCGTCCCAGTCGTACTAATTTTCCCTACCATCATGTCGTAAGTCCCCCCGTTATAATTCAGATCATAATAGGATAGTGCTGGAGGGAAAAATGGGAATTCCAAATCGGTTGAAGCGGTTACACCAGTAAAGTAAACATAACCAAGAGTGTCAGTGTCTATCCCCCATATGGCATCAAGATCACTGCCCCCATAATAAGTTGAAAAAATTCGTCTATCGAGAGTGTCAATTCCCACAAGGAGAGCATCATAAACGTTCGGGCCGTAAGGTCCTCCGAAGATTGAGTTGAATACAGGAAAATTATTTCCGAGCGATGCGCCTCCGTAGAATGAATTACCATACTTATCGGTTCTCACAGCATAAAAATATGCATTGCCACCGTTCATACTTCCAAAATGCATCGACCATTCGAGATTATCCGTTGGATCCTGTTGCGGTAAAACCGAAGGCCCGTTGTAAATTTCTATGATCAAATATTCGGAACTATTGAATGATCCGAATGACATCGTAGCCGTTGATCCAGTGACGCTCCAAGTCGGTTGCCATGCCAGGGTCGAAATATTTCCACTTCCATCCACCTGCCATACTCGCGGCTTTGGATGCGTTACAGTGCCAAATAATGTAGTTATCACTAATGATCCGCTGCCGTTAACTGCAACGGATGTTGCTCCGGTATACTTTTCGGCAATAGAGGTCGGACTACCACCCGGCTTCACAACATAATAGTATCGCATTCCTGCACCATTACTTCCGTATACCATATCAATATTATTGTAAACGTTATAGGAAAATAGTCGGTCATAGTTTTTTATTCTGGCGTACGGTTGATCAAGATACCCTTGGAAATAGTTCATGTAATCGGTTCTCTCATTCATTCCTTGGATCTTTCTATTGTTGTTGTCTCCAACCAATGTCATGTCTAATCGAATGATACTGTCATTTGTTTGTATCGAATCAGGTTGATGCGCCCATACATAATGAAGTGCAGTATCAGCGAGATAAATCTGCTGCTGAGAACCGGCGTTCTTGTTGTAGAACTTGATCTGATTGCAAGCCTCGCTATTGGTTCCTCTCAATTGCCCTCGATTCGCCGTGTAGCAAAACGAAGTCAATTGACCATCGAGGTCTGTTGGCACGAGAACATTTCGTTCGACAAACCGAACCGTCGTATAAACATAAGTAGTCGGATTGATTTGCGTTTGACCAGTAATAACAACTGCTCTATTACTATCAACGGCAATCGCTAAAGCTCGATCTGAATAATTCGACGCTGAATTCCAAGACATCTGCCATTTAAGATTCCCTGAGTCATCATATTTGATAGTGTAGTAGTCGAAGCCATCAACATTAGCACTAGCACCTGTAACATAAATATCAATCCCTTTCGACACAATGGCGGTTGCGGAATCATTACCGTTCGCACTTCCGTTGTAAGTCGCAACCCACTGTTGCGTGCCAGAACTGTTATATTTAACCGTTGCATAATTCTTATTCTGTGTAGTCGTCGTAGTGTAACCTGTAATGATCACGTTACCCAAAGAATCGACAGTCAAGCCCGAAGCAATGTCATTGAGATTAGCAGCACCATTATATGTTGCAGACCAAAGAATGTTCAATGCCGAATCTAATTTTACCGTCCTCATGTCATAGCCAGTTGAAACATCCAGTACACCTCCTGTAACATAAATGTTGCCTACGAGGTCATACTGAATATCAGTCAACTGATCGTAACCGAAAGCGGTACCACCCGTGGTCGTTGAACCCTGTATCGATCCATCCGAAAACTTCACATTCACCACTGCGTACTTGTACGTGGTGGCTGCAGATTGCGCACCTCCAGCAATGTAAATTTTCGTTCCGCTGTTCCAGAGATTGACTGCGCAATCGTTGAGATTGGCGTAATCCCACGTTTGCGTCCATACGTGACTGCCGCTGGTGTCGATACGGGTCGCAAGAATGTCATACAAATTGGTACTGCCCTTGTAGGTGGTACCAACGGCAACAACCGCGTTGGTGCTTATCTGCATTGCAGCGAATATGTCATGCCGTGATCCTGCACCGTTGTAAGTGTACGCCCACTGCTGCGTTCCTGCGGCGTTGTACTTGATGATGATCGCGTTGTTGGAGTCGGTAGCATCTTTATAATACGTACCGCACACATACACGCTGCCAGTAGTTGAAATCTGCACATCGGCTCCGTAGTCATTTCCACTTCCAGCTCCGTTATAAGTCTGTGACCAGAGGGTTAAACCCGAGGCATTTTTCTTTTGAATTAAAATATCATAATTCCCGGACGAGTTGAGAGTCGAGCCACAGGTATAATAATAGGTGGCGCCGCCGAGCGCCTTGCTGCGAATAATTGAACGCTGAAAATTATTCTGCGTTCCTGATATCGTGTTCCAGTCCTCCAATACTGTAGGAGATGAAACTTGGGAGTACGCTGACAGACTTGCAGCAAGTATTCCGGCAAGCAGTAGCACTGTACTTCTGATTCGGGAGAATTTGTGTTTCATGGGTGTTTGGGTTAATGATTTATGTTTAGTTATGGCAATACAAAAGCAGCCGTGCAATTAGCACGGAATTTTCAAGGATGTTATTGATCACAATCCCACCACGCTTCGCAGTATGCGAAGCACACAGAGCACCAATGCTCCGTGATTGCCTACAATTTGCGTGTCGGGGATACCGCCGGGGGGAACTGGCGATATCCCATATGACACATTCTAATTTCTTGCTGATGAATAGCGCTTACAGCAACGGAAAGATATTTCATTTGTTGCTTACGCAACAACAAATTATTGTCATGATTTATCAACTCCAGCAATCATTTTGGTATTCATAGACTGTTTCTACTTTCTTCGACGGAGCATACTATGAGATACATATCTTTCAGTAAAAGTAGAAGAAAATGAGTAGGTATACTGTGGTATACCTAAAAAATTACAGGAACGCGAAATTGGGTTCCTGTGAAGACTATTTCGGAAAAAGCGGCGAGGAAGAAGCTCGGATTGCGCATCCGCCAACTCCGGCAGGATCAGGATTTGACGCAGAAGCAGCTTGGATTTGAGGCGGGATTGAGCCGATTGCAGATTCTTAAACTGGAGGCCGGTGAAAAGAATGCAACGTTGGAAACGCTCCGCTCCATTGCCGGTGCGCTCGATGTTCACCTGAAGGAACTGTTTGAATTTGATTACTAACATTTCTGGTCTCTTCATTCCTTACTTAGGATTTACAACCTTGGTGTTCCCGCCACATGACGGCAGTGAATCCGGAATCCGCGCATCACGGGCAATACCTGTCTCTTTGTCAAAGCTGATCTGCACCGCAGAACCAGTCAGCGGCGCATCTATTGACTGATCGCCGAATCGTGATGGACCGAAAAAATTTGTGTAGACCGTGACCATCACGCTATCGACCACCATGAAGGTTTCCTGATGCCGGGCACCCAGGTTGTCGGTGAAAACAATATCGGAATACTGGCTTCCGCCGGAAACGCACCATTCCAGTGTTCCTTTATCGTATGAGTACTTAGCGACAAACATATCTGCACCGCCGCGACTGATGAGCGTATCACTCGGTGTTTCTCCAGCCTTTATCGGAAAGAAAGCCGTGTCATCAAAATAACCAACAACATACACAGCATTTTCCGGAGGAACGGTGTAATAATTGCAACCGCCGTCGCCACCTTTTCCGCCGCCGACAGCAATCCAGATCGGCTGAAATGTTGCGGTATCGTATCTGCAGATGAGTACATTCTGTGTACCGTCATTTTTGACGAACAGAGTACCTAGACTTGTGCGGTATTCGATCTGCTCATACTTCGCATCAAAAAGAGACGTGTTCGTGAAGCATCCGGTACGAGTACTATCGTCGCGCATGAGCGTTTCAACAGTGGAGAAGACGGCGACATGCGGAAATGTAACGCGTGGTCTACATGAATGGAAAATCGTTATTCCCAGTATGCAAATACCAAGGAAAATAGGGTTCGATCGCATGCTTTTTACTTTTGTTCCCTAAAAGTAACATTTTATTCGGTATTGTTCCCTTTAAGGAACTATTGTTTTCGGCGGTAGGGGATTTTTGAAGGGTGAACAAAAAAGCAGCAGCATTTAGGAAAAAACTAGGAAAACGGATTCGGGAAGTGCGTAAGGAACAGAAGCTAACCCAAACGCAGCTATCCTTTGAATCTGGCGTTGGAAGACGCGTGATTGTCCATATTGAAAAAGGCATTCAGAACGTCACGGTTGATACGCTTGCCGCCTTGGCAGACGCGCTCGATGTTAAACCGCAGACGTTTTTTGATTTCGAATAAGAAACTCCCTCCTAAAGACACAAACATGCAAACTCCCGGAGCCAGAGCTTGCCGGGAGTCCTTTTCTGAGGGGAAAAGTATATTGGTTACAAAGTAAATTCATGAAATTGAGATAGCCGTTTGTAAACGGATAAAGTTGTTTCGAAGTAATTAACGACGATAAACGAACCCATTTCGAAACGCTAAACCAAGCGCGTCCAATCATTCCGGAAGAAAGCCTAAAGGACATTCAACCGGAAAGGAAGGTCGCGTAATACAGGCAGCGCGAAAGCGCTACGCAAGTTTGCAAGATGACCGTATACTTTCGTAAACCGGTCATCTTGCAAACTTGTCGAGGGACACCCTCGAGCGCCCGATGTTTTGCCGGATGCAAAACCGCTCCCTTAACGGAGCGTAAATGGAAGGAGAATCCAGAGTCCGGCAATCAGGTAAGCCGGTCAAGGATTCTCTGGAAAATACGGTCGGATGGGAATGTATGATGCGGGAGGTCACTTTTTAAGGCTCAAACGGTCATAAAATCAGTATTTTTACATCATCAGGGGGATGAATCCTGCTGATAGATAAGTACTTATGCCCGAAATTGACTTTAAATCCTTCCCCATCACCCGCTACCAGGGTAGCAAACGGAAAATTCTCCCGTGGATACATGAGCATGTCAAGGATTTAGAATTTGAGACAGTTTTAGATGCATGTGGCGGGTCAGGCAGCGTGAGTTACTTGTTTAAACGAATGGGTAAATCGGTTACTTACAATGACAAATTGAAGTTCAATTACCTCATTGGAAAATCGCTCATTCAGAATCAAGAGGTCCGATTTTCCGAGGAAGATATTGATACTCTTTTTGAATGGATCGGGACGAACGGGCATGACGATTTTATAGAAAACACGTTCAAAGGAATCTATTACTGGAGGAGAGAAAATAGATGGCTGGATGGCATTAACGCCGGCATAATCAACATGAACCATTATGTCGGGCAAGAGCTTGATTACAAAAAGTCCTTGGCCTACTATGCCCTCTTTCAGTCCTGTATCATCAAACGCCCCTTCAATTTATTTCATAGAAGAAACCTCAACATTCGAAGCAATAATGTCGAAAGGAATTTTGGGAATAAAACTACTTGGGATAAGAAATTCCCTGCCTACTTCAGAAAATTTTTAGAAGAAGCGAATAATTTGGTTTTTGATTCTGAAACCGAATGCTTTGCAACGAATGAATCTATTTTTGATATACAAGATGTCGACTATGACCTTGTATATATAGATCCGCCTTATCTGAATAGGAATTGCACGAATGAAACGTCCAACTATTTAAAATGCTATCACTTCTTAGAAGGGATGGCTAATTATGATCAGTGGGCAGATTTACTTGATGCTCAAACGATCAATCGCAGATTTAAAGATGCTAACGAGCAAAATGAGTTTCAGGAAAAAAACATTTTGGAGACGTTCGAAATTCTGATTCGCAAATTCCGACATAGTAAAATTGTCATTTCATACAAAAGCGGCGGTACACCTGCCATCAGTACGTTGGTAAAAATAATGAAGCAGTATAAGGAGACAGTATATACAAAGAGTCTCTACTACAAATATGCGCTCAATAAGCAGGGCCTTGAATCAAAACGAAATCGCGAATTCTTGATTATTGGAATATAATGGCTGAACAACAGCAAAATAATAAGTGGCCGAAAAGCATCAGCGTCGATAAAAGGATTGTCAAAATTCTTAGTGAATCGACGTATGAGAATTTCCCTCGTGCTTTAAAGGAGCTTATCACCAATAGTTATGACGCGGATGCGAGAAATGTCACCATCGATATCGATCTGAAAGCCGGAACGCTAACAGTAGAAGACGATGGGAAAGGAATGAACGAAGTAGATTTTTCCTTCTATATACGAATCGCTGGGAAGAAGCGCGAGAAAGAAGAAAATACCACTCCGTTAGGACGGAAAATCATCGGTCAGTTCGGAGTGGGATTCCTATCTATATTCCCTTTCTTCAAAAGTTATTATATCGAATCAAAAAAAGCCGGCTCGTCTACTCTTCTGTACGCCACAATTCCACTGTATAAATATTTTTCCGATGAGAACAAGACCGTTGATATTGACGACATTCTCATTAACGGAGGGAAAAAAGAAGTACCAAGCAAGGCCAGTAAAAGCTATACCAAAATCGTTTTGACAGGATTTAATGATCTTACCAAATCCTTCTTCTTCTCCAAGAAATCCGATAAGGAGAAAAAGCAATCGATAAGGAGTCAGAGTGGCCTAGAACAATTGAAGTGGTCATTGAGCGAAGATTTGCCGTTGGTTTTTAGGAAGGAAAAATTCAACCAAATCTTTGAATACGACGGTAGTATTCCCTTTAATGTTTCAGTAAACAATATTCCCTTGTTTAGAAACGATTACGGCGATGAAATACTAGAAACTCACAAAGGCGAAGGACACACCATTGGTAAAATCAAGTGCAAGTACTTCATAGCTACTCCCAAGAAACCTATTAATCCTGTCCAAGGACGATATTACAAGATCAGAAATTTGAACGTCGGCGTTGGAGATCGTGATGACTTCGGAATTGAACATGGTGAGGGTTCGCACGAACGATGGATCTACGGGGAGATTCACATCATTGATGGGCTGAACAATCTTATTAAGGTTTCCAGGGACGGATTTAATTTTAGCGGAGACTTCGAAGACCTTAAGACGTTTTTTCACCAGAAGCTACGCCATTATTCTACTAAGCTCGAAAAAGCTGCGAGGTTTCAAAAAGAAGTTAAACAAACTGGGAAAGAATTTCGCGTTGGGGATGTGAGATTACTCCAACCTGAAAACTTGAGCAAGAAACTTGAGAATTTCAAAAGTGAAGGCTATCAAATTAGAAAGGTGGAGCCGAGTGAAAAACGGGGTAAACCAATAAGAATTGATGAGGAGAAAAGAGAAATTCACATCGAGCGGAGCATCGCAGAATTCGAGAAGCACATTATTCTGAATAAGAAAAAATTTAGGGTTGTTTCGGATAAATGGGACTACGAAGAGGATTTTTATCCTGCGATAAAAATGAAAGGCAACTCAATTATCTTGAATCAAAGTTATCCCTTGTTTTCAAGTGTGAAATACACGGACATTTTCGTTAAGATGCACTTGCTCTTGACCTTTAATTATGAAAACGGGAAGATCGACAAAAAAACATTTTCACTCCTCTCAGGTGAAATCCTAGACTATTACGCTGACTATAAAAAATAATTAAATGCTGATACAATCCTTAACCTTAAGAAATTTCAAGAGCTTTGGCGCGAACGCTAATCCTACTGATGATGAGATCACTTCGTTCAGCGGTATTAATATGCTCTTTGGCTATAATAATAGTGGTAAATCAAACCTGTTGAAGTTTTTGATAACTCTATTTCAATCAAAGTCGAGTCAGGAAAGTTATTCAGTTGAGGGAGAAGGAGTGATAGTGAAGCCAGATGACGATGTGTACTTTTGGAAGGGTTCTATCAGCAATGCCCAATTCATATTTCACAAGAACAACAGAAATGTTCCGATAGAATTTGAAATTTCTGTTAAAGTTTTTCATCAGGAATTGAAGGACGCTGGATATGCGAGCTATGACGCTTTAGCCGAAACCTACTTCAGTAGCACTCACGATTATTTCACTTTGAATCTCACTGGTGAAATAAGAAAGATAGATGATTTCGACACGGCTGAAATGGTGCTTAAATCCGCAACTCTGAATTCAACGTCTATTTATTCGTTGGATGGGAATGGTCGAGCTCAATATTTTACTGAAACTCCGCAGTCGACTACAAAAAAAGGCAAAGGCGAGTCGGCATCCCTGATGAACGATGGTCTGGCGTTTAATGGCCTAATGGGAATATTTAAGGACTGTACTCTCTTCCTGGATAACAACAGATACCTTGCGACTGAGATCATGGCGAATGGAAGTGAAACGCATGAGCTGAGTCCGGCGAACTACAAAAATTGGCTTCACAAACTTTATCTTGATCCGAGAACCAACGGTATGTTTGAGGAACTCAGTCAATTTATCAGGGGCAACAAAATCAACCCGATAGAAGCTGATGAAGCTGGTTTTAAGTATGTGGAGTCGTTCTCGTCACCATTGGGTGCCTTCAAGCCTGAGTTCGCACGGATTGGCGACAATATTGAATTAATGTTCAAAGTCGGAGATAAGCGACTACCGCTGAGCAGTTTTGGAACCGGGGTGCAACAGCTGCTATATATCCTTACAACCTTGTTCACCACGAATGCAAAATTGATTTTGATTGAGGAATTAGAATTAAATCTCTCTCCGAGATATCAGAGTGCATTATTTAAAATTCTTAATGCGCTTATCGCCGAGAAGAGAATCAGTCAGGTCTTTTTTACAACGCACAGTAAGTATTTCCGTTTCAGAAACGATTTCAGCGTTTATGAGATTGGGTTGGACAGCACTGGCAAATCTCAAATATCGAAGGTAGAATCAGCGAGAGTTGATACGTTCTTTGCCGAGAGACTGGATGATTAGTAACCGGTAAAGGCAGAGCCAATATCATCGTTCTCGACCTTTTCTTTTTTGTCTCGAACGAATTGTTTTCAATTCCTGCGTTCTATGATTGTTTGGTATTAAATCGGAATAATTAATGCCTAATCGCTTGAACCGATATCTTCGGTTCTCATGTACAACACCATACACTTTTCCACCACGTACATAAGTCTGTAGGTTTTGCCCCTTCAATCGCGCAAAAAAATCCGCTGCTGTTTGTGCGCGTTTATGACAATCATCTACGATGGCGCGTAGTTCCTCTTTCTTTGTTCGCTTGCCAGTTCGTCGCTTATACTGCACTTCATTATCAGAAACCCGCTCCCTGCTCTTTCGGCCATAATTGACGACGGACTTTTCCAGTTCCGGATATTTCTCAATCTGATATTGCTGTATTTTCTTCTTCAAATCTGCAAGTTCCTTTCTCGACATTCGCATATTTTTCCCTGTGCGATACTCCAAGGCAGAACTACAAATGTGCAGGTGAATATGTTCCCGATCAAAGTGAGGAACAATCACATACATTCCGTTTTTATTTCTCAATCGTATATACTCATGTGCCATATCTCGCAACTTCTCAAGCGATATTTTTTTCAAATCGTCCGAGTGCCAGGATAAAATCTCATGATTAAAAAATACACCGTCTTTTTTGCGGCGCTTGCGTAGTCGGTATTTTTCATTCTGCTTGAATTGCTCTGCCCAACGATCAAGCCCTCCACGAACGTTATGAGTGATCACAAAGCTGCGTCCGCCTTTATCGCGCATTCTATCCTTATCACCGCACATATAATTCAAAAGGAATTTATAGGTGGCTCTTTTATGCGTTTTTATTTTGACAATCAATGGACCAGAAGATTAAGAAGGCGAAGTTTGAGCGTTGGATCTTTCAAGACAGCATCTCGCACTGCTGTTTCAATTGTTACCGGAAACTGAAACAATTTCCGGATTTCGTTTTCCAAATCTGCAATGCGTTTTTCTATCGCCACATATTTTTCATCTATCTGCCAAGGATAAGAGCTTTTTGTTTGCGCGATGACCTGTACCTCGTTCAAACAATTCGTGAGAAGTTGTGCGAGTCTTGAGACTACTTCCCTATCGGGCGAAATGAATGTCTTATTCAGATATGCCAGCGTAGCCATTTTTAGAAATGCAGGAACGCTCACTTTGTGACGACAAGCAGCACCAACGATTTTCCCGTGTTCTCCATTCTGCGTCGAAAGCAACACGGCAAATTCCGGGTTTTCCTTTCGTTGCTGTTGCTTGTACTCTGCGAGATATTTCTTTCGATAAGCACGGCGAGCTGCTTTTATTTCCTCATCATTTCCATTGACCAGCACTCCCGAATCATCGAGAAATTGGCGCAGTCCTTTTGTATGTTCGACATTGTTACCCATTCGAATGATACGTAGTCTCAAGAGGTAATACCGCCAGTGCGCCGCTGCATTCCCCGCTCAGGATAGGCGGTTTAATCGCGCAGAATTGACGATAGCGGCGAGTTTTATAGCAGGGGCGTAGTTTCACCTGTATTGCTGGATGATTCCCTGCAATAAGCAAAGCGCGGTTTCCAGGCATAGTTCTTATTTCTGACGCCGTCATTAATTCCCGAGTACGGCGCTGACCCGCGTCATCGGTGTACTCATATTTCCCTAATATCTGTTCAAGTTCCTTTGCAGTATCAGCGGAGGAAGCCGTAAAATATAGTTGGCTGAAGCAATTCGCGCGTATCGCTGCCGCATTTTCCTTCCCGTATGCATTCACGATTTGCGAGTAGCTCTGAACGACTGCCATAATACCCGATTTATGCTTCCTGCAATTTGGGAAAAGCATTAAAAAACTATCGACGCGTAGAGCTGAAAATTCATCGATAAGCAAGAATATTTTCTGTTCCTCATCCGCCGGAATGCGCGAAAGAATGAAATTGGAAAGCTGATCAAAGAAAGCGGAAACTAAAACACTGTAATATTTCAAATCGGCAACGGAACTCTGAAGAAATATGGCCGTAGGTTTTTTTCTGAGTTCCATAAAATCAAACGAATCACTTGAAGTCACTCGGGCCACGGATTCGTCTGTAAGGAGAGTCAACGAACTCTTGCATGTCGAAAGAATCGATGACAATAATTTTTGATCGAGGGCAATTAGACTTTTGTATTCATTAAATAAAACAGGATCGGCGTAGTTTTCAAAAAGACGGTCTACTGGATTGGTTTCGTCGTGATCCGGTTGTGCTCCAATTTTGTTAATCAGTTGTCGCACATTAAAAAGATTTTGATATTCGGGGCGTTGTGTTTTAAGAATTGAAATACATAGTCCCAGAACAATTTGGGCTTGCGAGGTCCAAAATGCATCTTCCTTACCACCCGAGAGCGAAGTACGAACCAGCATTGCAGCAAGCTTTTGAATTTCAGAGGAGGTGTTAGCGCGTGACATTGGATTGAATCCAGAAGATACAGAAGGATCGGAGAAGTTGATAATCTTCACATCGTATCCTTGGGACGTGAGATATCCCGCACTAGCGTTAAACAACTCTTTTGCCGGATCATGGATTACAAAAGAATTTTTCATGGACAGAATTGTGGGTAACAAAGTGCATTGCGTTTTTCCGCTTCCCGTTTGACCCTGTACGAGACAATTCATGAATGAATCTTTCACCGAAATATTTTTTCTGCCGGTCAGGCAGAACCCTTTGTTCCAACGAGACAGTAATACACTTTCCGACGCGAAGTCATCGTGGTATCCTTTTTTCTTCGAGAAACTTTTGAAGACAAGAGAAAGCAGCTCAAAAATGAGATTGAAAATACCTTCGAGAAGTTGAACGAGGAGGGTAAACATGATGATGGTTTATTTTCGTGATTGGATAATGTAATTCTTCAGCCATACACTAAGCGATCGGAATGCGACTGCAAGAAACTCGCAGGAGCCCCAAGCTGCAAGTAGAAATAGTTTCCAGAGGATTGTGAAAATCCATTTGCAGATCGACCAGACGATTTTCCAAAATTTCACGTCGCTATTGATTTGTAAGGTTTGCTGAAACGGTGACGGTTGCTCCCGCTTCGGAAAGTATCATTGAATAGAAGTTTCCGACCGTGCGGAACACGGCATCATCCTTTGCATTTTTAGGTTGATGAATAATGTACACCTCAATGCCGGTGAGATCAGGCAACTTGGATTGTGCAGCGAGTAATGCTTTCACTTTATCCGGGTCGGTCCTGATCAAGGCGAATGTCTGCGGGGAATAGAACGACAAGCCGGGAAAATTTTCCATCAGGTCGGTATACATGACCAAGACTTTTCGATCCGCGCTACAATTGGAAAGTCGGGTGAGTTCTTCAACCATTGGCAAGTAAATGGAGGAGTTCGGGCGGCCTGTGGTGTCGTTGCGAGCTGAATCCAGAAGCGCGGTCAGTTTTGTTTTGAATGTCTCAACTTCCCGCTTGCGCGTAAATTCACTCGCGGAAAGACGCGAAGGTGGTTTGCTAAGCGAGATGCGCACATGCGGTTCAAGACTTACGTCGGAGAAATTACCGAAGCTAAAATTGACACTGTTCCAGGTGCTCGTACCGATCCCGATGTTATCGACTATTTCCTGTGCGCTCGGAATTGGCGTCAGAGAATCTGTGATATCTTTCATGACGGCGTATTCAGTATGCGTGCGTTCCTTGTCGACAGCGGCGCATCCGAGCAATCCCAGTATGACAACAACAGATATACTACCTATGGAAATGAATGTGGATGGTTTCATGTGATATGGATTTGAAGGTGAAGTAGCGAATTGATAAATCAACGTGATGGTGTACAAACTCATCCCGGCGATGAACAGACCCGGGATGAGATGCAGGACGATGTATCGAATCATGTTCATGTCGAGGGAAGATTAAGACTTGGCGGCAGATTGAATTGAATGCCGGTCAGATCAGGAATAGCTTCGGAAAAACTTGCCGGAGTAGATCGATCCTGGCGCGAAAGCAGATTCTGTCCCTTGAAATACGCTACCGCTTCGTGATACGTCGAGGTGATACGATGCATGGTATGTGCGGTATAACTGAGAACGGCCATGTGCTTGGATTTTTCCTCATCTGTAGTTTTTGCAAGTGTTTCGATCTGTGCTTTTTTCTGATTGATTTCTTCTTTGCGCTGTTGAACAATCGTAAAACGTCCTGCAAGCTCCTTGTCCGAATCAACTTGTTTCTTCTGCGGAAAAAATAAAACCGGAATGATGATCGATGCCGTGAAGAAGAAAACATTGAGAAGGAAGAAGATCATAGGAGGCAGTGCATCGACTCCTACCTCAGTCGCCATCTTGGCCCGAAAATCCGAGAATACCCAAAATGCGCCGCAGCTCACAATGAAACAACCGGCAGCAGCGAAATAATACTTCATGTCCTCACTGGCACCACGCTCCATGAAATACAGAATACCTTTGGAAAGCACATACATGGCTGCGGCAACACCAAGTCCAATACCGATAGAGACTGCCAATCCATGTCCAAGAAATTCAAACGCCATAGCATTAAAGACAAGATCAGCCAGAATGATTGCGATGGTGAGTGCTATGCCGAGATAATTGGGAAAAGGTTTTTCAGGTGGTGTTTTTCCTGCCAATTCCCGCAAGTCTACATCGTTTTCATGTTCAAGCGTTTTGATTTCAGCAATGAGTTCCGCTGTTTTCGCTTTCGTATTTGTTTCAAGCGTCTGTATCGCGGTAACGTATCGATCAGGCTGAAGAATACCCAAGACGTTAGAACGAATCGCCTCGCACTGCGTTTTAATCGGTGCTATGAAATGAGCACTTGAAGGTTCGTCAAGTGAAGGACGATTTTTGAGACCGTAGAATTTAGCGTCTCGCTTGGCATTTTCAAGAAGCTCCTTGCGTGAAGATTCAAGGAGTTCTTCGACTTCAGGAAAGTGAATGTTGGATGTTGGGATTTTATTTTCCATGATTACCAATTTTTTTATCGTGAGTTTGATTGTTCTTTTTCTTCACTGCCTTTTTCCTTACGGATATCGCTG
Source organism: uncultured Chryseobacterium sp. (assembly GCA_964447465.1). GTDB lineage: Bacteria > Bacteroidota > Bacteroidia > Palsa-965 > Palsa-965. The sequence continues at coordinate 11,263 of CAYUTR010000014.1, read as the reverse complement.
AGTTCTTTTCCTTTGCGTGTCCTGCCTGTTTTTGTTTGCTGCTTTTCTCGGTCAGCATTTTCTGTTGGCTGCAGCACTTGTTCGGAGGTAGTAGCAGGTTGTGCCTTCTCCGTAGCCGTCGTGTTTGCGTGTTCCGGCTTGTTCTCTAGTCGCTGAACCAATTCCTGCTCGTTATCCAGAAACTGTTTCTTGAGGTCATATCGGTTGTGACAAGGAGGAAGGATTTCATTCCCCTCTTTGTCTTTACTCAGGAACGTGATGTTGCCGTCCTTGTCGTACTCAGCGAAGACATGTCCAATCGCACGATGCTTACCCCCTTCTGGTTTATGCGTGAAGGTGATAACCTCCTTCCCTTTCTGCCATGTCCCCTTTTCGATCAGGTACAAATCACTGACGCGCTTTTCTTTTTTTTCGGTTTGTGTTTCCATGATTGTTTTTAGTTAATTAAGATTCGATTCCTTGTTCGTGTTTTATGGCGCATTGTTTTTGTGTTTTTGCTTGTTGGGATTTTCCATGAAGTGCGATCATAACTCTTGTGGGAATGATTGCAAGTCCTGATTAATTTCCTCCCTGTAAAGTGACAACTTCAAACTCGTTGGCTAATTGTCTCAATTGTCAACTACCCCAGTTTGTGAGGCAATTGCCACTACCAAAAGACCGGTGGAATTACAATACAAAAAAAGAGCCGCGACCGCGGCTCTTACGTCTTATCTTGGGTTATAGGAAAAAGGAAAATTGTTCCACAGTTGAGAAACTCTGTGGCTACCGAAATTCAAATGGGGATAAATAAGGGTCGAAAAATTCTATCAGTTCGGCAGACTGGCAGTTCTGGGTTTGGAAACCGCGAGTCCCACACAGATGATGATGGTAGAAAGCGAAATGCTGAATGCGGGCGAAAGAAAAACAAGATCCCCGTTTCCAACAAGTTTGCCAGTAATTGCAGCGATCCAACCGGAAAGAAAACCTATTGTGACTGCGGCGGTAGCCCACCCAGAAATTGTTTTCACTCGATCACTTTTCCGAAACAATGCAACAAGCACCAGCGGAGTCAAACTTAATTGCGCTCCATAAATACTGAACACAAGATCTGCAATACTAAACCCCAGTTGAGAAAGAAGCTCTACTATGCCTACCGCTAACACTGCGGAAGCAATTAATACTATACGAGAAAAAGAAAGTTCTTTTTTTGAGTCTGCTCTTTCATGTATCGTTCCACTTCGATATTTTGAAAGAATGTCTTCATACAGCGTATGAGATACTGCTACAAGTTGAGTGCTTGCAGTACTGAGCATCGCCCCCAACAATCCAAGAACAGAAACAAACAGAATAAATTTTCCAAAGCCTCCGAAGCCAGTTCCTAGCAGGTTAAGTAATGTTACAAGGGAGTTTTCACCCTCTACTGGAGTAATAATTGCGAACACAAACACCGCTAGCAACAACAATAGCGTCCAGGACAGCGCTGAGTTCGTAACGCTCTTCCATAAGCCTTTAAACACGGTTTCGGAATTCTGAGAAGCATTTATCCTCTGATGGATACTCATGTCGGCTAGGTAATACGGAGTATTAATGAGGAAGACCCCTACCAAAAATGCAAGCAGACCTTCTCTCCATGTCGGCTTGAGAATATTCTCTGGCATTGTACTCATATTAATCTGAAAATGATTAATCCCACCGATGTAATACAAGTAGAACGCACCAAGGGCGGCAATTAGGAGCCAGATTGACCACATTTGAATTCTATCGGATACGATCATTACCCGGAATCCGCCGGCTGCAGAATAAAGGAACGCAATGACTGAAAGCACGATGACGGATATCCACTGAGGAACCTCGGGAATTAGACCTGCCAAAAATTTGCTACCGACCGTCAACTCAGTTGCAATCACTCCTAGAAATCCGATGCTCGTACAGATCGCAGCGATTCTCGTTAAAGATTGTGAGCCGAACTCCTTTCCCAAAAAAGAATGGAGGGTGGGTCGGTGATCATATTGAGAAACTTTACTCCATATCTTGCGCGCGAATATTCTCACAACAAATATTCCGGCTGTAGTCGTTATGACAGTCCAAAGAAGCCACCACAATCCAAAGTACGGCGCGAGTTCATAATATGCGATGATCAGCGTTGACAAACTGACTGTTGCCGCGACCGTTGAAGCAGAGAATTCGTTTGAGTTTTTGATTTGCGCTTCTCTCCCTGCCACCATCGGGAATAAGTCACCCGCGCCTTTAGTTCTTTTACTCCAGAAGTATCCGGCATAGAGATACACAATGAATGAAAGGAGTAATGCGGAAATAACAACTGCGCTCATGGGTTTAAGTTTTTAGCACTTTTAGTTGTACATAAATTCCTTTTTGTAGTTCACCTGAAATTTCCGAGAACCGTCCTTCTGCAATTTCTGTGAGTATTGAGAGTTGAATTCCCGGATAAACGATAACATTCAATCCAGACTTAATCATCTGATTAAATACTGCCAGTTCTTCGATTAAATATGAAGCCGACAACTCGACCGCGCGCTCATCAGTAACTACTGGTCTCTTGTTGCGCATCTTTTGCGAATCAATATAAGCCAATGCATCGCGCTTGATTGTGGAGTGAAACTCTCCGTTCGAGCGATAAATATTATGTAGGGCGGCGATTTCGCTTTTCTTTTCTTCTTCTTCGATTAAATCCCCCCATCTCGCAACAACAAATCTGCCTTCAGAATAATTTTCTAATTCAGGGAGTAATGATTGTAAGAAGGAGTCGCCCAGGTTAATTGCGTTTATTCGTGCAACGTTTTCTGTATCCCCCGACCATATTTGTTCGTCATACCTGTACAACAAGTCGCCAATGACCAAATGGGTCTTTTCAAAATGCGACGAAGCCCATTCCAAAATATTTTTCAAAGAAGATCTCCAGTACACCGGATTGCTCATACTAATTCCGATGATACATTGCTTTTGCTTCAATAAGTCCTCCTCTGAAATGCGAGGGAAAATATTTTCGATACTTACTTTATACTTTGCCATCACTTTATTTTTTCCCAAAGTGAACAGAACTGATGATATTTATTCATGGCTTCTCGGTACGTTAATGTTCGACCATAGATGCGTTCAGGATCGTGATCTTTTTCCTGTAGACTAAAACCGATTTTATTCCCTCGAATTGTGGCAAATACCCAGGTCATTTCACTACTGGCAATGTCTCCCTTCAGATTTTTCATTTTAAGAAAGTCTTGAATCCCGTCGTCCGTAAAGCGTGCTTTTTTAATAGTGATTTTATCAAGTGCATCTTTTACAAGGCGTTGTTCAGGCTTAGAGTTTGTTTTACTTGTGCCCCAGCGATCAACTAATGCAGTTCTAAATTCATTTTCCCAATCTTCAGCGGGTTTCTTCTTATCCTCATTCAAGATGATATATTGTAATTCTTTGAAATGGTCATTAAAAAGATATCTATATGTAAATCTTTCTGTATTCTTAGGATTAACTAGTCGGTTGATGTCCTTTACGACAGCTATCAGTTTTGTGAAAGAAGGAGTATTTGCATTTTCCCACTCACTTGAATTTTGAGCAAAAAAATTAGGATTAATGTATTTTAGATTGGTGAGTGAAAATGAAACAGTATCGATGTAAATGCTCGGCGTATCAAACAAAAGGGTATCGAATTTTACATCATCAGGGTCGGGCGCAACCATAGATGAAGTAACAGTTGTGCTTGAAATGGAAGGTGACGGAGTTGTAGTGAGATAAGTCAAAACGTAATCATCAAGCTCAAATCTAAAAATGATCTCTTCCAAATAGTGGCCTGTTTGTTCGTGTTCTGTAAGTACAGCACTCACGCGTTTTATCAAAAAATGAAACGATCTGTCATAACTGTCTTCGTCTGCCACACGCAAGTCTTGTATTGCTTGGCGATACTGGCTTAGTCTCTTATCAAGATCGGTTACCGTGATCGCAACAAGCAGTCTGGAGAGTGGAAGAAGTTTAATACGCGGAAACGCCTGCATTAATCTCAGCGTTTTTCCGGCATGAATATTTGTACTCCCGGTTTCCAAAAGTCGCACGAAACTTTCGCTAACACCAAGTATGCCGGCCACGGTTGTACTAAGGTTCCTTCCGCGCATTTTTTTTAAGGCCATGCCGAAGGCAACTGCCAACGGATTTTTCTTCATAGCCGGTACTATAGAATCTTCAACCATCAGACGAGATATTAACGCCAATGCTCCAATCAGGATCACCGGCGTCTGTATGGATACAATGTATGAAAATCCACTCAAATTAATGTTATTAGAATAACTAACATAAATGTTATTTATTCCGAAACTAGTTGTACTTTAGCTATACCAGAATCGAATTATGCCTTTTTACAGTGATTTCTTGCGTATTCCCAATAAAAAATTCCCGGCCGCAGTAGCAGCCAGGAATACGCAAGGCGAACCTTACGAAAAGTCTCACAAGAGTCTACCTTGTTCGACTAATGTATTGATATATAGCATATTATGTGCCATAAATCAAGTACAGTAATCTAAACGGGAATTCTTCAGTGGGACGTAAAAACGTCAACCATGAAGAACCCGTTACACCCTCCCAAGACGCTAACAGCAAAGCAACTCGAGGATCTCTATATCGAGCATCTGCACCTGAAGTTCAAAGCTACGCGCACTGAAGCTCATAGTGCATCCGGAACCGTCGATGATGACTTTCTCCTGTCCGACGACGATCATCCATATGATGATCGTCGTGACAACTATCCATTTCCGCGCCGTTTCTAAAACTCACAAACTATGGAGCCACCATTACATCCCTTTGGTAATCTAGAGCCATCAGCGCGCAAAGCGATCATTGCCTGGCTCGGCAAAATGCAGCACTTTTTGCAACAGGAAGAGCTGCGGCAATCTGGAAAATCAGGAAATCTATTTCCTCCGCTTGCGTGCAATCAATATTTTTTCTGGAATGGACCAGAGAAGGGATTCGGACTATTCTACAACTTGGCAATATTGAAGCGCGAGATTTGCCTGTGCGAAAGTGCAGAGGAGTTCTACAGAATATTCGCGCCTTGGGATGGAGGGCATCGCATCCGGCTCGGGAAGAAAAAATTGAGCGAGTTGCTTTTTTTCATAGATGCATTCTCCTCTCCCAACGTTCGCTTAATCGAGCGAGTGGGAAGACTGCAGGAATCTATTCCCGTCATGTTTGAAACGGGCGACGGGCGATTCCGTGATAGAGTAATCACAAGCACATTAAGTCGCAATCCCATCATTAGTTCTGAAAAAACACTGAAAGAACTTGATGCAATTGTGAGAATGGTTGTCGCCGCGAGTAAACAGTAAAGAGCTTACAGATTCTCACCATACCCTTAGCTTTGCAGGATAAAACGTAACCAATCTCTATAGCAAATCACACATGGTTTATTTCGCATACGGTTCGAACATGCTGACTTGTCGGCTGGAACAACGGGTGGGCAAAGTTGAAGTATTGGGAGTAGCCACCTTGAAGCAGCACCGATTTCAGTTCGATAAAGAATCCACTGATGGATCAAGAAAAGCAAATGTTTTTTACACGGGTTCTGACGTTGATACGGTCATAGGTGTTCTCTTTCAGATTGACATGAAACGTAAACCCGACCTAGATCGTGCCGAAGGCTTAGGGAAAGGTTATGAACTTAAACAAGTAGATGTCTTGGTTGAAAACAAAATAGTTCAAGCCTCTACTTACTTTGCCACCACGCCGGATCGTTCATCAAAGAATCTACCCTACGATTGGTACCTCGAATTAATTCTAGCAGGAGCAAAAGAACACGCACTTCCGGAAGAATACACTGATCTCATTCATGCTCAGCCAACGAAATCGGATAAGGATGTTCTAAGAGCAAGTAAAAACAGAAGCATACTGAACCCTTAACGATGGGTGCGGAAGTCAGGTGCGGAAGTGTTCAAGGTTGATTGATTTTGCACGAACCTGCCCGCAGTGAAGAACGTCCTACCTCGAGCCACGCGCTGGTCTCAAACACCTGTGCTTTCAACGGCATGCCGGTTCGACTCCGGCACTGGGTACACTTCTGAAATGCCGCCTAAAGTTGTTAGGCGGCATTTTTGTTTGAATTCATCTGGCGTTACGTAATTTGGAAGTAATGAAAAAAATGCTCGTTCCATTCGACGAAAAAAATCCGGGTAAACGCATCAGCGATTTTATTTATCCTGAACTTGATGAGGCAGGGGTTGCATTTGTTGGGATTAAGAAATCTAAAAAGTGGAAACAAGGAATGATCGTGTATACCGGTGTGGAGATTACCGCCAATGAAATTTTGACGAAGATCACGAATACCGGCAAATCCATTAAATCTGTGGAATCAATGACCGAGAACCTACAGCAATATGTTTCGCAACTAAGCGAATTTTCTATTGGAAATATTCTGGAGGTGGAAAAGGATGAAACCTTAGGATTCAAACTGAAAAAAATTAAGGATCGCGCGCAACTCATTGGTGAATGCAAAATTCCTTAGAAGTGATATCCCTATAATAGAGAATTTATGGAAGAAATGTCGCAGGACGATTTTGAAATGTGGTTGTTCGAAATGGACGATCAGCTGGAGGCGTTCTTCTCTGAAAATGTTCCCGCCATTGCGGATAAACTCGATTTTTCGGAAAGTTCCCTCGATGTGTTGGAAGAATGGATGCTTTCAAAATATTCTTCAGTGGATGCACTCATGGATCCTTCTCAAAAAACAGTGCTGGATCGACTTGCGCGGTATATCGGCGAAACCACTCGTAAGAAATACAATCTGAAATGGAAGATTGAATTGAAAAACCCGGATGACGCATATTTCGGATTACCCGTCATGACAGACGAAAAAGGAAAGCGCAATTATGAGTGTCCGCATTCCGTAACAACAGCTACTGTTGATAGACAGGAGCCTGGTTATCTCAGAATGGTCTTTGAATCTGTGATGCTTTGAATCAGATCTAAATCCTCCAGCAAAAGTTCGAACTCACAATCTTTCCGGGTACCAAGTCCTAACAGAAATGTTGGGACTTTTTTTTCAATAGTAGGTGATTGTAATCCTGCGATTGTTCTTGATACTCTCCGGCACATCCACATCTTCACGGATTTTTATCCTGTGAAGTCGCGGCATATCGTTCAACCATTCCGGTAATCCAATTAGTGATCGGCAATCGAGTTCCAATGTTTCGAGCTGATCCATTTTATGGACACTGCGCGGCACACGACGCATATATTCATCTTCAATTTTCAGCGTTTGGATTTTCTCACTGTGTCGTGCAATCGGACCAAGAAATCTCCATGTGGGTAACCAGAGTTCGTCCGACTCAATGGTCAATTCTCTGATGTTCGTCATGCGTCTTGCTCCGAACGGAAGAATCGGAACATACATGCCAACTTCTGCTGCATCTGCCTCCTGGTAGATTGGATTTTTTCGCTCTCGCCATCTGCACAATTCCCACAACATAATTTCATTCCCTCCGAATAACTCCGCTTCAATATCAGGAGTCGGCCGATAATTGCACCACTTTGAACTGAGCACATCCTGTAAAAAACGCTTACGTACCTGCACCGTTTCATTGTCCCCGAAGATGCGATTCCAATCAGGAAAACTGTCTTTATAAACGGCGACGGAATCCTGAAGTCTGGAGAAATACATTGCTCCGCTGTACGAAAGCAATCGCAAGACCGGAGAATTGTTGTTCAGTCGCGAACCCCAACAATATAATTCCGTCAGTGCGTCGCAACCGAGCAATACAGTTGGAATTGTTCTGAACCGATTCATGGAAATGTCGAAACGCTCCAGAGAGTCGAACTGAGAAATGCCATCGGATAATTCATCGAGCCGGTTCCAGGCAAGATCAAACACGCGGAGCCTTTTCAGTTGTGCGATTGAATCCGGAAGCTGCGATATTCTGTTGTTGCTGAGATCAAGGTGTCGCAGATTCTGCAATCGCAAAAGGCATTCAGGGAAACCGTTAATCTTGTTCTCTCTCAGATTGAGATACCGGAGTTTGCTCAGATACTGAAAATCGGATGGCAGTTCATTAAGTGCGTTGTACTTGAGCGTTACAGATTCGAGATCCTTAAGCGCTGAGATTCCTTCAGGTAATCTTTCGACACCACAGAAGCTCAGATCAAGTAGCCGGAGCTGTGTAAGTGAATAGAGCACATCATATGGTGAATCAGTTTCATCGTGACAAAAGAACAAACTCAGCGTAACCAGGTTCTGCAGCGAGGCCAATTGCGGATTAAGATAATTCCCATCGCACCCGTTAAGTGAAAGTGATGTAAGGTTGGGGATCGCTGCCATTCTCGTGTAAAGCAAATCCCACTTACGGATTCTCAGATTTTCCAGCTTTAAGTAGGTCAGACTATCCAGATAAAACAAAGCTTCAGGCAATACATCCAGCGAATCGCTATAGTTGCGCGATTTGATGGTTAGGTATTTCAGCGACTTGTATTTCTCGAAATCTTCGAGCTGATGCAATTCGTCTACAAACAGCTCCGCGCTTTTAATCTGTTCGATTGGCTTTGCAGGAAGAATGTCTTCACTATACTGATTGAGGAACATGAGTTCACCTGTTGCTTGCTGTGCGTTTAATGCAAATGTCAACAGCGCGAAAAAGGGAAACAGAATGTGCAGGGGCTTCATGCACAACTATGACGCAGTGAAGCGAGATAAGTTGCCGCTACACGAAGAACCAAAGAAAGAATAAAAACATCACGCACCACAGCGCTCCGAGAAAGTGCCAGTATAATGCAAGCGCAGAAATTCTTGCGCCTTCGCGTTTGTCGGAATAATACAACACAGCTTTTACCATGTCTTCGCCATTATTGATGAGACGAAACATCGCGGCGAAAAGAAAACACAATCCACCCAACAAATGCGCAACGTGTAATCCGGAAAGCACATAGAGGTATGCGCCACTGTTTGAATTTTGCGCGACCGCGTTTGCATTAACAGTGGTCATAGAAATGCCGGTTTCCCACAATTGTTTCCACGCGAAGAACTGCATCACACAAAACAAAAGTGAAAATACGAGTGTCCACGTTTGCCATTTGAGCAACGCATCTGAATTGTCGGTGCGAAATGCACGTTTTGTTTTTTCAATCGTGTAACTGCACAGGAGAATTATCGGTGTGCTGAGAAAAAACAGTTTTGGAAAATGTTGTCCGCCGAGATGTTGTGATGGTGATGCAAACGCAAACATCACCATGATGGTGAGAAACAAAACGGTGATGCCGATCATGGAAAACATCGCGAACAAACCCGCAGGTTGAGCAGCTCTCCCTTTCTCGAAGATGGGATGCTCGGGATCTGCCAGTTTTTTCCGCTTCTTCTCCATTCTTCCGAAGTATACGCGGAATTGACACAAAATGATTGGAAATACTCAAAAACCCCTCACTTTTGTTCATTTTATGTCAAAAAGTGCCCAAAAACGTTATAAAATTGAACGGAATGCTCCCTTGATTTTTCCCCTTATTTCGTCCAAAAACGCCTTTGATTTCGTACATTTGCAGCCCTTTCGAAACCAAGGAAAAAGTGGCTGAACACGTTAAGATATTCGCAGGAACCGCAACACGTCATCTGGCTGAACAGATAGCGAGTACTTATGGGCAACCATTGGGTCACTCCATTCTGCACAAGTTCAGTGATGGTGAGTTTCAGACTTCGCTCGAAGAAACTGTTCGTGGTGCAACAGTGTTTGTGATTCAGTCGACAATTCCGCCTACTGATAATCTTTTCGAAATGATGCTGATGGTGGATGCTGCAAAGCGCGCGTCAGCAAAAGAAATTATCGCGGTGCTTCCGTATTATGGTTTTGCACGACAGGATCGTAAAGATCAGCCACGTGTTGCAATCGGCGCTAAGCTGGTTGCCGACATGCTTGCTACCGCCGGCGTTCACCGTGTAATGACAATGGATCTCCACGCCGATCAGATCCAGGGATTCTTCAACGTTCCTGTTGATCACCTTTTTGCTTCTACGATTTTCATTCCATACCTCGAAAGCCTGAAGCTTCCGAGATTGACAATGGCGGCACCAGACATGGGCGGATCGAAACGCGCAAATGCGTATGCGAAACACCTCAAGGCTGAAATTGTAATCTGTTACAAGCAGCGTTCGAAAGCGAATGTTGTAGACAGCATCACTGCAATCGGTGAAATCGAAGGTCGCGATATTGTTCTCGTGGATGATATCATTGACACCGGTGGAACACTTTGCAAAGCAGCAGATATGATGATGGATCGCGGGGCGAACAGTGTGCGCGCGATGATCACTCATCCGGTTCTCTCCGGGAAAGCCTATGAGTACGTAGAGAAATCAAAAATCACCGAGCTGATTGTGACCGACACAATTCCGTTGAAGCAGAAGTCTGAGAAGATCAAAGTTCTTTCGGTTGCCGGCATGTTCGCAGATGTTTTCCATCGTGTGGTGGAACACGAATCGATCAGCTCACATTTTATCATGTAATTTTTTCAATTAATCATAAAACCAAAAACAACAGTACCATGAAATCAGTATCTATGAGCGGTTCACCCCGTGTGAACGTAGGGAAAACAGATGCAAAGAAGCTGCGTACTGAAGGAAAAGTGCCTTGCGTACTTTACGGCGGAGCAGAACAGCTTTCATTCTCTTTGGAAGAGAAAGCGTTCAAGCCATTGGTGTACACTCCAGAAGTGCACACAGTAGCTCTTGACGTAAACGGTAAGTCGTACACTGCAATCCTTCAGGATATCCAGATGCATCCCGTTACTGACAAAATCATCCACGCCGATTTTGTTGAAGTAGTAGCCGGTAAGCCGGTAACAATGAGTCTGCCTGTAAAGACTACAGGAACAGCTCCTGGTGTAAAAGCAGGTGGTAAGCTTCTGAAGAAGTTGCGTCGCGTTTCTGTAAAAGGAACGATCGACAAAATTCCAGAAGCAATCACAATTGAGATCGGAACAATGGGCATCGGTGATGCAGTACGTATCAGCGACATGAAGATCGCGGGACTTACGTTCCTTGATCCTATCAATGCAACTATCGTTACTTGTCTTGTTACACGCAACGTTGAAGAAGAGCCTGCAAAAACTGCTGCTCCGGCAGCGGGTGCTCCAGCGGCAGCAGCGGCTCCGGCAGCAGCTCCAGCGAAAGACGAGAAGAAGAAATAATATCTCTTGTATCAAGAAAAAGCCCGAACGAAAATGTTCGGGCTTTTTTATTGAGGCTAAGTAGGCAGTAGTTCAGTAGGCAGTCGCTCAGTAGGCAGTAGGCAGTCGTTCAGTAGGCAGTCGT
>CAYUTR010000013.1:30126-33138 GCA_964447465.1 uncultured Chryseobacterium sp. | reverse complement strand
GGATCGTGCGCTTTCACATTCATGCCAAGTCCCAGCGCAATCTTCGCAACCGCCTGACCGATTCTTCCGAATCCAACAATGCCAAGCGTTTTGCCTTTCAGCTCGATTCCTTTTGCATATTTCTTCTTGAGCGCATCGAAATCTGCACCTCCATGATTCGGCATCTGGCGATTAGAATCATAAAGGAAACGCACAGCACCGAACAAGTGGGCGAAAACCAATTCAGCAACGGAATGAGAAGACGCAGCCGGAGTATTGATTACTTCAATCCCTTTGCTCTTCGCATAATCAACGTCGATGTTATCCATTCCTACACCACCGCGACCAATCGCTTTGAGGTTCGGACATTCATCAATCAATTCCTGGCGAACCTGTGTTGCAGAACGAACGGTAATCGCAACGTAATTGTCGGCATTCAGAACTTCTTTCAGTTTGTCCTGCGGAACTTTGTCAGTAACAACAGTAAAGCCTGCTTTTTCGAGAATTGATTTTCCGGAAGCGTCGATGCCGTCGTTGGCGAGAATCTTTTTAGACATAAAATCAGTATGCGGTTAGGCAGTTGGGCAGTAGGCAGTCAAATAAACTAAGCGAATTTCTTTTCAAACTCCTGCATTACTTCAACAAGTGCATTCACACTTTCGATTGGCAATGCGTTGTACATTGAAGCGCGATATCCACCTACATCACGGTGACCACGAATGCCGGAGATGCCAGCGTCTTTCCACATCTTGTCGAATTCAGGTTCGAGTTCCGGTTTAGTCATCACGAAACATGCGTTCATGTTCGAACGATCTGCTTTGTCGATCACAGTTCCGGTGAACAACGAGTTGCGATCTACTTCTCCGTACATCGCATCGGCTTTCGCCTGGTTGATTCCACCGATCCATGAAAGTCCGCCGTTCTTTTTCAGCCAGCGCAGTGTGAGCAACACAACGTAAATCGGGAACACAGGAGGAGTGTTATACATCGTTCCGCCTTTGATGTGAACCTGGTAGTCTAACATCGACAACATCTTTCTTCCGGTCTTGCCGAGAATATCTTCACGAACCGCAACCATTGTTGTTCCGGCCGGCCCCATGTTCTTCTGAGCACCAGCGTAGATCAATGAAAATTGATTTCCATCAACCAGCTTGCTGAAAATATCAGAAGACATATCGCACACCAATGGAATGGACGATTTCGGGAACGACTTCATCTGCGTTCCGTAAATTGTATTGTTCGAAGTGATGTGGAGATAATCCGCATCAGTTGGAATTTCATATCCTTTCGGGATGTAAGCGAATTTCTTGTCTTCTGATGAAGCAATCACTTTCGTGTTGCCCACAATCTTCGCTTCCTTGATTGCTTTGTTGGCCCACACGCCCGTGTTGATGTAAGCAGCCGTTCCGTTTTCGCGAAGTAAATTCATCGGAACCATTCCGAACTGAAGGCTTGCTCCGCCACCGAGATACAACACTTCCCATCCCGCGCCAATGCCCAACAATTCTTTCGTGAGCGCACGCACTTCATCAATTACTGCTTCGTAATTTTTGCTGCGATGCGAAATCTCAAGTAGAGAAAGATTAAGGTTGTCGAAATTGATACAGGATTCTGCCGCCTGCTTCAAAACTTCAGGAGGAAGAATTCCGGGTCCAGCACTGAAGTTGTGGACTTTTTTGGTAAGAGTGGTGGTAGACATTGGTTTGGAAATTGTACCCCAAAATTACGAATAGTTGCCGTCGGGATTCAAAAATTCAAAGATTCAAAAATTCAAAAGGGCACATTTTCAAAAGAATTGCGCGTGAAACGTCCGTAACAACGGGTTCCACGCGCAAAGGGATGTTTGAATGCTTGAATTTTGAATCTTAGAATTACGCAGCTTTAGCTGCTTTTCTCATTTGACGGCGAACGAAGTAGAATGCAAGTCCTGCAATCAACCAAAGGGGCCACAACATTGCGAATCCCGAAAGGATATAAGAGAATCCTTTCCATCCGGCGTAAAGTGAATCGCCAATGCGCTCACCGATGCTGATTTCGTAAGGAGGCGCAGGTTTTTCGTGAAAGATCATCACAGTTGAACTTGTTTCCGGCTGATACAACTGAAGACTCAACGTTGCATAAGCAACCTGGTCTCTCAAACGAAGCGACTCGATGTATGCCCAATCCATCTGCTCTTGTTTTGCAAGCATCGCATCAGCTGCAGTCATGATTTTATCGGGCTTGTTGGTTTCATCAACAATCTTGTCCTGAATCATGGCATTGTACTTCGCAAGACGGGCCTGCTCTAATTGTTTGGCCAATTGCTCGAGCGTAATGTCGTTCACCATAACGTTGCGATAGTCCATGTATTCCACCAGCGGAACAAGTGCGCTCAACAAACTATCCAGGTTCTTTGCTGGAACGCGAATTGTTACAGTGTTTGTCACCACATAACGCGTAACCTGCTTGATAGAATCGTTCGTCACTTGTGTTTGCCCTTGCCACGTCTGGTTACTCGCAAGCTGTGTGTTGCTGACATAACCTCCCAGACCGTTCACAACCCGCTCCACGCGATAGGTCGAGTTAGCAACTTCTCCAACGCGACAACGAACATCAGCGGTGCGGATGAACATGTGTGTGCTGTCGAGAATATTCAGTCCGGCAGCAGTTGTATTCATCACCATGCCGATTGAATCTGCTTTTTTCAGAAAATCAAATTCGGTTTTTTCATTCTCAGCTCGTCGATTAGCAGATGGAGCAGCACTTTCGTCCTGCGTCATGTAACCATTGTAAGATTCAGCATCGACGGAGTAAGTAGCGGAACTATCGGCGACAGAGTTTTCCTTGGCATCCTCTGACGATCGAGGACCTGCATCACCGGCGCAAGAGGCAATAAAAAATGCTGCGACACTGGCAGCAACGAGGAGTTTTTGGGTAGACATGGCGTTTTGGTTTTGTACCACAAGTAACAACAACTGTTGTTGAGTAGTTTGCCAAGAAGATGCAAGGGAAGTTAAGATTGCATAATGCCTTTAATAATTTTAACAAGTCAGT
>CAYUTR010000013.1:0-30026 GCA_964447465.1 uncultured Chryseobacterium sp. | reverse complement strand
AGATGCAAGGGAAGTTAAGATTGCATAATGCCTTTAATAATTTTAACAAGTCAGTTGCAGCGGCAGTCAGTATGCAGTTACTGTGAACTGACTGCAACTGCCACTGAAAACTATCTTGGAGGTGGTTGCATCCCATCCGGCGTATGATAATCACCATCTCTTCTGTCCCTATCGTTACGCACATCCTGGTCCGGATCGTAAATCCACTTTCCCTTTTTCCAGTAGTATGCGTCGTATGCTCCCGAGTTCACATAAAACTGAAACATGCCTTCTGCACCGCTTACTTCAGGAACAAGAACATCACAAACAATGCGCTTGCCTTTGTCTTCGTATTTCAAAGTCATTGCCAATTCAGCTTTGAATTCAAATATTACGCGACGCTTCGATAGTTTCTTGATCTGGATGGTCATCTCTTCACCAAAAACAGGTTGTCCATCATTGGCGAAAGTCATAACCTCGATTACTTTCTTCCATGTCATAGCTGTGTTGCCATCCCATCCAAGTAGTGTGTAATAGTTTTTGCCCTTGTTCGAATTGAGAATGATCTTGTAATAGAGACAGCCAAACCACTTGTCGCAATTGAGTGTTGCCAGTTCAGGACCCCGGATGAAATCCGATTGATCTGTCAATTCATAAACGATGTACTTCCCTTTGTTTTTGAATCGCGATTTATTCTTCTTCCTGCCTTCAATCTTATCCTGATCAACAAGAATGAAACCGTAGTACTTGTGTGTACCGTCTTCCATCGGCATGTTCCAGTTGAAAATGCGGAATGCATTATCAGGAGCTTTCAGTCGGCCGATAAACGTGAGCGAATCGAATCCGAAATCAAATGCACCTTCCAACTCAAGGGCCTGACGCATGAAACCAAGAAACTTCTGGTTAGCATTGAACTTGTCCTGATCTTTTCCCTTGAACACTTTAGGTCCAGTGACCTCAAGTGAATCCTGCAAAGACTCCAATGTTGGAACCGCTTTAACGCTCGAAGGCGCAAGAAAGGCAAGCAACAGAAGGGAGCGGAGAACTGCTTTCACTGGTTTATAACGTGTTAACCAAAGGTATGGTACATTAAAACAAGAAAAATGCCATTCAGGATAAACCAGAACGGCATTTTATTGTCCGCAGAGCAGAAAATATGGGTTAAGCGTGAAGTGAATCCTTCTTCGCCGTGAGTTCCTCTTTCGATTCGCGGTGATTTTCATCATCCACGCAGCAATCAACCGGACAAACTGAAGCGCACTGTGGTTCATCGTGGAAACCTACACACTCTGTGCATTTGTCGGGAACGATATAATACAGATCCATGCTTACTGGTTCTTGTGCTGCATCAGCATCTGCTGCAAGCCCTGTTTTTCCAGTGAACGCACCTTTGATGGTTGTTCCATCAGCGAAACGCCATTCAGCTCCACCTTCGTAGATCGCGTTGTTTGGACATTCTGGTTCACATGCACCGCAATTGATGCATTCCTCAGTGATTTTGATTGCCATAAGTTGACGTGCTTAATTGTTAGTTTTGCGACGTAAAATTATAACAAAGAATGAAGGCTGTTGAGCGGATTGGCGTTTTTAAGCAATTAGGCTACGAACTTAGAATGGTTCTAGATAAGGAATCGCCAAGCCGGCAGTCTGGAATTCTTGAAGATCTATGCCATAGCGCCGTCATTCACAACGCGTGGTTTTCTGAGGATAATGTGATTCACCGCCTTAAGGAAATGGTGGCGCAGCTGGAAGAATCGACAATGGACAAGTGGCTGAAACGGTACCAGCTACGTGATGATTTTTCAGGCAAAACAATCGGCGTTATCGCTGCGGGAAATATTCCGGCTGCAGGATATGATGATTTCGTTCAGGTGTTACTGGCTGGTCACAACTACATGGGCAAGCTTTCGACCGACGATAAAATTATTCTTCCTGTTATTGCACAGCTCATCGCGGACATCGATAAACGTATGAGCGATCGCATCAGATTTACTGAAGGACGACTTGGGAAAATTGATGCAGTGATTGCAACGGGCAGCAACAACTCATCGCGATACTTTGAATATTATTTCGGGAAGTATCCGTATGTCATCCGCAAAAACAGAAACAGTGTTGCTGTGCTCGACGGAACAGAAACAAAAGAAGAGCTTAGCAATCTTGGCGAAGACATTTTCCGCTATTTCGGTTTGGGCTGCAGGAATGTAACGAAGCTGTATGTCCCGAAGGATTACAGATTCGATCCGCTATACGAAGCTATTTTTCATTGGAGCGCCAGGCTGATGCACAACCGGAAGTACATGAACAATTACGAGTACAACCGTACCATCTACATGCTCAACAATGAAAAGATACTCGACAATAATTTCATGGTGGTTAAGCATGATACAGGAACTGCATCGCCTCCCGGAGTGCTTTATTTCGAGGAGTACATTTCGTTGGAAGAAGTAAGGGCCCGACTGAACACGGATCGCGAACAGATTCAGTGTGTGGTTTCAAAATTGCCGTTTGACAATGCTGTTGAGCCCGGTAATGCGCAGAAACCAAATCCATGGGATTATGCTGACGGTGTTGATACGCTGGATTTTCTCCTCAAACAATGAACATTGAGTAGCTTGCTGCGTATAAAGTTTTATATTCGGGAGGCAAACACTGATTTCATGCGAAAACTTTTACCTGGTATAGCCATACTGCTTCTGCCTATTGCGACTGTGCACGCGCAAACTGTAATCTGGACTGAAGCATTTCAAAATAACTGCGCATCTGGCTGCATGGCCAATTCTTATGTTGGACCCAACGGAGCGTGGACTACCACTGCCACAGGAGTAAACGGCGCAGATCCTAATGTCTGGTATGTCGCCGGATCCGAGTGTGGAAACACGCCTCCGACCTGTGGTTCTGTTTGTGGAACTAGTGATCCTTCATTGCACATTGGATCAAATAATACGGTTTTGGGTGATCAAGGGGCAGCGTACCTGGCGGGAGGTTTAGGATTTTGGTTCCCTGAAACTGACATGAGGGTTCAATCGCCTGTGATAAACTGCACGGGTAATTCTACGATTACGCTGGAGTTTAATTATATCGAAAACGGTCAAGGTACAACCGATGACGCAACACTTTGGTATTTCGATGGAGCTACATGGACGCAACTGGATCCTCTGGCTAAAACAGTGTTGACTTGTAATCCGCAGGGAACCTGGACAGCCTTCTCAATTGCACTTCCAGTGAGTGCCAACAATAATGCAAATGTGAGAATTGGTTTCAGGTGGGTTAACAACGATGATAATGTCGGAACTGATCCGTCGTTTGCTGTCGACGATATAACACTGTCTGTTCCCGCTGGACCTGCTCCACCGGTTGCGGCGTTTACAGCAAGTGCGACTTCAGTCTGCATTGGTCAACAAGTAAACTTCACGGATATTTCAACCGGTGCACCTACTAGTTGGGCGTGGACATTTCCTTCCGGAACCCCTCCAACCGCGGCAACACAAAACGTTACCGGTGTAACATGGGCTGCGGCGGGAACATATACTGTTCAGTTAACTGCAACAAACGGAAGCGGAAATAGTACTGCAACAGTAATCATCACAGTAAACCCGAATCCAATCGTAACGGCGTCTGCCAATCCTACGGTAGTATGCGCGGGACAGCAAACGACACTTACGGGTGGCGGAGCATCCACTTACGTCTGGAATCCCGGAGCGATTCCAGGATCACCGATAAATGTCACTCCGCCGTCATCAATGACATATACAGTAACGGGTACAGACGCGAATGGATGTACAGCAACTGCTCAGGTTTCTATTACAGTACAGCCATGTCCAACACCAGCTGCGGCATTCACCGCGAGCGATACCACTCTTTGTGTTGGTGATTGCATCAATTTCACTGACCTCAGTACGAATACGCCAACATCATGGAGCTGGACATTCAGTGGATCTTCCACACCAACATCCAATGTGCAGAATCCAACGAACATCTGTTATCCTTCACCGGGAACATTTGCCGTTACGCTCGTTGCAACAAATGCAGCGGGGTCCGGTTCAATAACGCAAACAGGGTACATCACAGTGAATCCACCTCCAGCAGCTTTTGCCGGCGCTGATATTTCATTGTGCACGGGACAACAAACTGTGTTGAACGGATCGGGCGGAGTAGGTTATCTCTGGCAACCGGGCAATCAGCCAACAGCATCATACACCGTTTCACCAGTCACAACTACAACGTACACATTGCTTGTAACAGATGCGTTCGGTTGTACTGCTTCTGATCAGGTTGTAGTTACTGTTGCGCCATGTACTGTACCGGTTGCAGCCGCGAGTGCAAGTCAGAATACTATTTGTGCCGGCGACTGTATCGACTTCACAGACAACACAACCGGAACTCCAACAGGTTGGTCGTGGTCGTTCCCGGGATCAGCAACACCAACTTCAACAGCCCAAAACCCAACAACCATTTGTTACAACACACCGGGGACTTATACGGTGACGTTGATTGTGACGAATGCATTCGGTTCGGATACGACAACACTTGTTATCAACGCCGGTTCTCCGCCAACAGCTGATGCAGGTGCAACTGTAAGTATTGCAATCGGAAATCAAACTATACTCACTGCAACTGGTGGAACCGGAACGTATTCATGGTCGCCAACAAATGGTTTGGCAACACCAAACAGTGCAACCACAACGGCAAGTCCGACTGTAACAACAACATACACCGTAACATTCACAGATGCTTTCGGATGCACGGATTCAGACACGGTGACGGTGCAAGTCATAGAAGCCTACGGAATTTTTATTCCGAGTGCATTCTCACCGAACAACGACGGAACAAACGATATGCTGTTTGTATATGGAGCAGGAATCAAGACGCTTGAATTCGTAGTGTACGATCGCTATGGCGAAAAAGTATTTGAGAGTCACAGCGTGAACGACGGATGGGACGGAAGCTTCCGTGGCAATCCGATGAACGGAGGAATCTTCACGTGGTATTGCACGGCAGAATACTTTGATGGAAATACGGAATCATTGAAAGGTGATGTAACACTTATGCGATAAGTCAACCTTCGACTACGCTCAGTTTGACAATAGAGATGGCATGAAAAAGATCTTACTCACATTCGGATTAATGAGCGTTGCTCTGATTGTTGCAGCGCAGGATTTTCACTATTCCATGTTCAGCATGGCGCCGTTAACAGTGAATCCTGCACTCACGGGAAATTTCACTGGTGATCTGCGCATCATCAATAACTACCGCATGCAATGGACAACGGTTTCAAAGCCGTTTACTACGTATTCGTTCAGCGCCGACATGCCGTTTAAGCAACGTGACAAGAGAAAATCAAGTCCCGACTTTTTCGCTGCAGGAATAAATGTGAACATGGATAAAGGCGGTTCATCGGCGTTGAAAAACAATTCTTACAACGGAACATTCTCGTACAACAAATCACTCGATGGAGTAGGGAACACGTATTTTTCTTTCGGTGCAGTTGTTGGATTGTGTCAGCGAAGTATTTCTACAGTTAATTCATCGTGGGGAACTCAATGGAACGGATTGCAATACGATTCTCAACTTGCAACAGGAGAAATCACCGGCTTTCAGGATGCATTCAGCTTTTTCGATATCGGTGTTGGAACTGCAATTACTGTCACCGGAAATGATCGCTTCCGGATGAGCGGCGGCATTGCAGCATTTCACCTGAATCGTCCGCGGATTGATTTTCTCGGTCAGACTGATAAGCTGTACATGAAAATCGGTGTGCATTGGAAATCTGAAATTGCACTCGGACAAAACTCAAACGCATGGTTGTTACCGCAGTTTCAGTTTGTGCAACATGGTCCTGCGCGACTCATCAATCTCGGACTCGGTGCGAAATTTCAGTTGAGTGAACGATCGCATTACACCGACTACCAGAATGAAAAATTCCTGTCGATTGGTGGGATGTATCGCTTAGGTGATGCGTTCTCCGGTTACCTGAGACTGGATATCGCTTCGGTTGGATTTGCATTCAATTACGACCTGAACGTATCAAAACTCACGGCAGCAACGAACGGAATGGGAGCGATGGAGTTTATGCTGATTTACACAGGAATGTATTCCAACAAGAATACGCGGAGTAGTAACAGAAGCTTCTTCTAGTGCTTTTCGTAACAACCAAGATCAGGTTGTCCATCCGTGAAACGATTGAAATTATCCAGATCGTTTGGAACAGGAACCGATTGAGCCGCATCCGCAATATTCACAGCTTGTGAAGCCGCACCAAGATGATAGTCATCCACAAAATCCGGAATCCAGTTCTGTTGATCCATCACTTGCGTTGCAGGACTGAAATGCGATAATGAAGTGTTGTTCTCATCGCTTCTGATCAGGCAATTCCCGAAGTAACAATTGAATTGTTCTCCGCCTGTAGTGATGGAATCCATAACCATCTCCACATCTTTATCGCCGTAAATAATACAGTTGTAGAAATTGGCGGAAGTTAAATCGCGTACTTCATTCGTGAAATCATTCACCTTGTACCAGTTGTTGACAACCACCGAAGGGGTGGTGCGGTTGTTGATATTCCAGTAATTCGCAAACGTGCAATGACGGAATTCGCAACTGCCACCGTACGCAATCGCAGCACAATACTGCGCACAATTCGTAACAAGCAGGTTACTTCCTTCAATATCGCTGCAACGTCCAAATATTCCCGCCAACGTCATGTTCTTGATAACAGTATTCGTAATGCGCACTGTAGGATTTGGTGTTGCACCAAAACTGTCGCTTAGGATTCCTACTGTACCGTTTTTGATAATGGCCCAATCGACAAGGTTGTTTTTGCTGAGTGTAGACAACCAGATGAATCTCCATTGTCCGGGTTCGTCAGCGTATTCGGGTTCGAGACGATCGCCCTGGAATTTCACCGGTGAAGTTGCTGTTCCTAATATTTCCAATGTGGAACAGGAATCGGCAGCAATGAATGCGTTGTTGTGCAAATACACATCTGCGCCCGCAGGAATAGTGAGCTTACAACACTGTTGTGTTATCACGTAACCGAACACGAGATGCGGTTTATCAGTTGGCCAAATCTCATTGCAATCTGAAATTTCATAGTAATGGAGGTACGCGTCCTGTCCGACTGCATTCAGAATAACTGTCTGACGATTTCCGTTCGTGTAAAAGATGATAGAATCTTCAATCATCAACGGAGTTGTTCCGTTGTTCGGATCAAGCGTTACATCAACGAATATGAACATGCTGTCGCCACCGCGAATGAGAATGTTGCCGGTCGAAACGCACGGAACACCATCTATGTTAATCCGGAATGGAGAAGTTGATCCACCAGCAAGATCAATTGCTTCGATGTTTACTGCTTTGCTGCTGGTGTTGTAAACTTTGAAAATGCGGCTGGTCGATCCTACTGTGGTGAAGACCGTATCAAAAATGATTGTATCCTGGGAAAACAAAAGCTGTGCATCCGGATCATCATCGATCTGTAAATCGCGGCGACAACTTTCGCCGGAAACAGCGATCAGAAACAGGACAGGAATGAATAAGGCGAAAAACCGCATGCGTGCAAAGGTACGTTACCGGGGCTAATACGCGGAAAAGGGGGAATTATTGTGATGTTGCCGGGATTTTACGCGGATTACCGGATCAGCGAAAAATGCCCAATGTAATTGTGCTCAGAATGATCAAACTCGCAGTACAACTGAACTGTCCACACATACACATCTTCCT
This sequence comes from uncultured Chryseobacterium sp., assembly GCA_964447465.1. GTDB lineage: Bacteria > Bacteroidota > Bacteroidia > Palsa-965 > Palsa-965. The sequence continues at coordinate 22,328 of CAYUTR010000013.1, read as the reverse complement.
GAACTGGTTTTGTTCCGTCACGGGAAGTTCCATCCCAACCCATGTTGACATCGCTGGTTTCAAAAAACAGGTTTCCCCAACGATCGAAAATCATCAGTTTGTATCCTGAAAGGTCAATGCCTATTCCCTGTGGAATCCAGACATCATTGATTCCATTACCATCCGGCGTGAATGCGTTCGGGGCGAAGAATGCAAAATCATTGCAATCATAGATCGTCGCGCTCACAGAATCTGAACATCCGTTCGCATCTGTTATAGTACACCAGTAAGTTCCGGCCGCCAGGCCAGTCGCTATCTGTGTGGTCTGATTAACCGATGGCCAGAAGTAATTATGTGTTGGTGTTCCACCGGATGAAATAACTGCTGCATTTCCGTCGCTGTTTCCACAAGTTGCATTTACACTAGTTATGTAAAAAGTCATAGCATCAGGTTCAGAGATCGTCACACTTTGAGTTGCGGAACAACCCGAAGAGTCGGTTACGGTGCATGAATAATTTCCAGGTGCTAAACTATCAGCTGCCGCTGTGTTGGACATTGCAGGCAACCAACTATACGTAAAGGGAGCAGCCCCGCCGGCAGGAGAAATTGTTGCGGTACCATCTGCAATACCTTCGCATGTCACATTCGATAAAGCTATCGAAGCAGTCAACGCTGGCGGAATAGAAATGCTGATTGTGGCCGTATCAATGAGCGTGACGGACGAGCAAGGTGGAGGTGTTCCGGAAATGATCACCGTATACGTTCCGGAAACGAGATTGGCTGCTGTCTGCGTGTTCTGTCCGTTACTCCAGGCATAGGTGTAAGGAGTAAAATTTCCGGTTGGAAGTGCGGTGGCGCTGGTTGTTCCGCAATTGATCGCACCCATTGTTATTGTGCTGGTAAAGCTGATTGTATTGCAAACAGAATAAACCGGAGGCGAACCCGTGAGAAATGTTGGTGTTGCGGCCGTCAGTGGAGTATTGAATACGCTAAGTGTGCCACCTGTTGAAATATTGCAAACCCAGGTATAGACAACAGGTGTGTGAAACTGAAGGTTGCAGGTTGTGCTGTCTTCAAAAGGCGTATTCAGAATGAGAACATCTTCAAGACCGTTGTTATAGCTCATAGTCGAACCTGTGATGACAAGACCTGCCGTATTTCGCTCTGCACTTGCGATTCCTATATCGTTATTTGTGCAGCCATATGTTTTCATCCAGATGACATTTCCGGCTGTGTCGAGTTTAGTCAACGCAATATCATACGCACCGAACCCGTAACTCGTTGTTCCCCCGGTTACCAGCAGGTTTCCATCTGATAGCTGAATAATCTGATTTCCATAATCAGAACCCGTGCCTCCGTATGTTTTAATCCACATCAGGTTGCAACTGCTGTCGACACGCGCGATAAACATATCTGTATTCCCTGCACCATAACTATCGGTAGAGCCGGTGGCGAATAATCCTTTCACCGCAGAACCGGTCGCAGGTATCGCATTGGCAACCGATTCGTCTCCCGCACCACCAATAACAAGAGGTACACCAACAATTGAAGTTGCGGCCGTATTAATTTTCATTATGTAAATGTCGTTGAGGATTCCAAAAGATTGGGTAGCTCCGCACAGGAAAAACGAAGCAGAATTGTTAGGGACAATTTCACCGGAATTATCCCAGGTGAATCCGCCAATACCAGCCGCGTATTGCTGGTTGCCGGAAGAATCAACCTTGATCACATAAGCATCTGTTCCTCCCATTCCAAGCCCAGTGAATCCGGAGATAAAACAACCATTGTCAGGTGTTGATAGAATATCAAATACTTCCTCTGTATTGCCACCTCCGAAATGCGAAATGAAAATGGTATTTCCTGTCGCCGCATCAATACGGGCTATGTAGGCATCACGATTGCCATTCGAAAAACTTTCCGACTCGCCAACCGCAAGAATGTCGCCATCAAAAGCGTAATCGATATTGTAAAGTCGATCTGTCCGGCCCACCAATCCATCAAGAATATTCATCCAAACTAATCCCCCGTTTTGGTCTACACGCATAAGGTATGGCGCTTCGAAGGATGTAATTCCAAAACTTTTTGTGCCTCCAACCACTATAATGTCGCTATTGCTACATACAAGTACATTCTTGCCGAATGTGTAATCGGCACCCGGAGCCTGGAAGACCTGCTCGAAATTTTGTGCACCGAGAAGAAATGGGTTGCTCAAAATATACCCGAGTATGATCTTAAAACAAATTCGGATCAGCGTTCCCGATTGATTCATCGAATTAAATATAGGTTAGCGTGCGCATCTGTAAGACACTAACCAAGAAGATTTACAGGAAATTAGACATCCTGTAACTTTCATTGGACAGTCGGTTGCCCGTGATACAAATTTGAATAACTTTCTGATGGCTAAATTCCCTACACATGAAAAAACTCTACACGACATTATTCGTCCTTTGTCTCGCATCCGGACTTTCCGCACAATGCTTTATGCAGATTTCCTGCAACTGGGTAACCTGTGTCGGAAACTGCGATGGAACCGCAATGGCTTATCCGGTTGGAATGACAGCTCCCATTACCTACCAATGGATGCCTGGAAACATGACGACACAAACAGTTACCGGTCTTTGTGCGGGAACATATACCTGTATGGCGGTTGACAGTTTAGGCTGTACAGCTACTGCTCAGTGTACAGTTGGTTCGCCTCAACCTTTGCAAGCGATCATTACCAATTTTGTTCCACCTACTTGCCCAACCTGCTGTGATGGTAGTGCAAGTGGTTCTGCATCCGGAGGAACGCCCGCTTATGCGTACACGTGGACAGGACCTTCTATGCCTCCATTCCCGGGTCCTAATTTGAACGGCATGTGTGTAGGAACTTATACGTTATGCGTCACTGATATGAATGGATGTACGTCCTGCGCTACAATTGTGTCGCAATCTCCAAATGGTGTGATTGCCGCAGATCGTCAGATGTCGATGTCCGTTTCCCCGAACCCTACGGAAGGAAACTCAACGGTTTCGTGTTCATTTGCGAAAGCGCAGAGCGGAGAGATACTGGTGATCAATCTGCTTGGTGAGGTTGTGCAGCGTAAGACATTCGCGTCAACCGAACTTCTTCAGTCATCGATTGATCTATCCAACCAACCGAGCGGAGTTTATTTCGTTTCTGTTGTAACCGGTGAAGGAACAATTACACAACGGATTTCACGGGAGTAACAACCATGAGAAAGCTTGTAGCGACCCTTTCGATTATCACGTTTTCGTTGACTGCGAATGCGCAAATCTGCGGAGGTCCTGCATTGCTCGATGAAGATTTCAGTGCAGGAATTCCAGGCGGCTGGACTGTTATTGATAATGATGGTCTGCAACTGACACCAAGTATGATCCTAAAAGGATTTACCGGTCAGTGGCAGAACTATACGCATCTCGGAAAGAAGTGCGTGACGAATGGAAGTCAGTTGGTCGCTGCAGGAACTTGCGATGATTTTCTGATCACTCCGCAAATTACATTACCGGTAGGAGCAAGCTGTTTGTCGTGGAAAGGTTCTTCGCTTATTCCCGCATATTTCAATGAAGCGTACGAAGTTCGTGTGTCGACTACAACACCAACGGTTTCGGGTTGTCTCGCAAATCCTGCGTTGATTGCATTCTCAACTGAAGACGGGCCATGGAATGAACGTACGGTTGATCTTTCGGCGTACGCAGGTCAAACGATATACATCGCATTCCGTCACATCGCTGCGGGATATGCATTTTTCATTGACGATATCCGCATTTCAAATCCGGTTGCGCGTGATGTTGCAGTGAGTACATTGAGCATTCCGCAGGTTGTTGCACCAGGATGGTTTTATTTTGATGGAACGATTACCAATCGCGGCACAACTCCAATGACCTCTGTGGATATTCATTGGAGCATAGATAACGGTCCAACGAATACTGATGTATGGTCGTTCATTAATGTGCTTCCTGATTCATCAATGACGTTCAATAGTTCTACACCTTGGGTGATAGCCACTTCGGGAACGTACACATTGAGAGTTTGGGCTAACAATGTGAACTTGTCCGGCGATTTGTATTCTGCAAATGACACGATGACGAAGATTGTATTTGTGAACACGCAACCTCGAAAACCTTTGTTTGAAGATTTCACGCAGGCGAGTTGTCTCGGATGTGATGTGGCCAATTGGCATGGCGATACTGTGCTGAATCCTTATCTGTTCACGAACCGAATGACAACCATTCAGTATCACGTTTCATGGCCGGGAGTAGATCCGATGTATTCATACAGTCCCGGAGTGGCAATGGGCAAGGTGAATTCTTACGGAATTGCATATGTTCCTCACGGTGTTTTGGATGGTGAAGAATTGGAAAATGATTGCAATGCATTCATCGGTTCTTCTTTCTGTCTTGATTCGAATGACGTGAACGTTGCATTGGTTCATCCTGCAATATTTGATCTCGATGTAAACCACATCATCGGACCCGACAGTATTACGGTGCAAGTAACTGTTACGTCGCATGCAGACATTCCGATCAATACTTTGCGGTTGTACACGTACATCCTCGAAGACACCATCATCTACGCAAGTCCTCCGGGCACAAATGCTCAGACCGACTTTTATCACACAGCACGCTATGCACTTCCTGATACGACCGGTTCTCCGATTCCGTTGATGACGAACGGACAGGTACTGACTTTTACTTTCACACATGTAATTGATGATGTCAATACAGATCGCCATTGGCTGACTGCACTGGCATTTATTCAGGATGATTCAACGTATTACATGCATCAGTCGGAAGTTTATCCGCAGTATGCACAACCTTCAGGAGTTGGGGTCGATGAAATTACTGTCGATCAAACCAACGTATACCCAAATCCTGCTGATGATAAAATTGACATTTCCTGTGGAACTATTTCGGGTGTCACGCCATGGACGATCGTTAATGTACTTGGGCAACATACTATTTCCGGAACCGCGACGTTCATCAATGGAAAATCAACAGAGTCAATAGATGTTTCCTTATTGCCACCAGGATTATATTTGCTGAACATGGAGATAAGCGGGGTGAAGTATGTAACCAGATTCGTACATCAATAGTTGAAATGCGGCGCAGTTATTACATATCCGTTGTTTTTTGTTTCGTGATCGCCTGTGGCAATGCGAAACTAAGTTCACAAAACCTTGTTCCTAATCACAGTTTTGAATGGGGAAATTGTCCTACTTCCATAGGGCAAATCTGGTATTCTTGGGGATGGAATGATGCAGCGGGACAGACAACCGACTATTTCAATCCATGCGGCATCCCATTCATGCAACCGCCCAGCAACTTATTCGGGACACAAGCAGCAGCTGATGGAGTTTGTTACGCCGGTTTTCGCGCATCGACACCAAGTGATAACAACTACTATGAATTTCCGGCTATTGAACTTATTGAACCATTGCAACCGTGTCAATTCTATGTTATCAGTTTCAAAGTTAGTCGCGGTGCCGGAGATCAGGGAGGATGGTGGGCAGTTGATCAATTGGGCTTTGCATTGTTTGATTCGGTATTGACGGTTTCTGAGTTTTCTTATGAGTTCACCTATATCAACACGACTTTTGAGCCAGAGTATACAACTCCTCCCGGCGTATTGATTACTGACAGTACGGGTTGGACAACTATCTCTGCCACCTATTATGCGAATGGCGGTGAGCGTTACCTCGTAATGGGAAATTTTGAATGGTATAATACGAACCCTGTATTCGTTGGCGGCCTTTCAGGTTTTTCTGCTTACTACTTTCTGGACGATGTGCATGTAGAACTCAGGCAGCCTCCGATTTTGGGAGGAGATATAACGATTTGCGAAGGTGAGTCATTTACGTTTGAAACAAATTCCGCAGATTCCGTTTTATGGTCAGATGGATCAAGCAATACTGCTTTAACTGTTTCCGCTCCGGGGACTTATTGGGTGACGATCGCGAATGAAAGTTGCATTTATTCAGATACCGTTATTGTAACAGATAGTCCTAATCCAGTGTTCGATCTGGGAAATGACACAACGCTGTGTGAAGGGGTCTTGTATGCGATCGGAGCGAACATTCCTGGTACTTACTCGTGGAACTCAGGATTCGCAGATCATTTTATCAGCCCCACAAACAGCGGAACTTTCGCATTGTCGATTACAGAAAATGGATGCACGACTACGGATGAAATTGACATTCAGTTTGAAGATTGCATTTTTGTTCCGAATGCATTTTCTCCGAATGGTGATGGACAAAATGATATACTGTTTGTTCGCGGTTATGAATCGGGCTATTTCCACTTCTCGGTGTTCGACCGCTGGGGTATCAAAGTGTTTGAGACTTCGGATCCGGCAATCGGCTGGGATGGAATGGTGAACAATCAACCCGGTGTCATCGGGGTGTACATGTACGTTGCGGAGATGGACTCTGAGATTTATGGAGGTCGTTATGTGCTGAAAGGTGATGTGTCTTTGATTCGTTGATCTATTTGTATTATACTGATAATCAAATAAATGAGTGTTTACTGCACAATTGTCAATGATAAAAAATCCTCATTTTAATTGATATTCCTATCTTTGCCGTCCCGTAGCCAAAAAGGTTAAAGCGTTACGGCTAACAACAAAAAGTCATGAAAACAGGAATTCACCCGGAAAATTATCGCCTTGTAGTGTTTAAGGACATGTCTAACGACACTATGTTCCTTACTAAATCTTGCGCGGACACAAAAGATACAATCACTTACGAAGGTGCTGAGTATCCATTGATCAAAATGGAAATCTCTAACACTTCGCACCCGTACTATACCGGTAAAATGAAACTCGTAGATACAGCAGGTCGTATCGATAAGTTCCGTACCCGTTACAACAAGAAATAAACGGCACTTAACAAGTGTTGTCAATAAAAGTCCGGGCAGAAACGTCCGGACTTTTTTATCTTCATACTCTATGAAAAAGTTGCTGATTTTCGTTTTGGTCGTAACGTGTAGCTCAGGACTTATCGCACAGGAGTTAACGCCGGTGTTTGGTTCGGTAATTCCCGTTACACTGACGAATGCAAACGGTAGCACACGTCCGCGAATTGCGTTGGTGAACGATTCCGTTCCATTGGTGACGTGGGTGAAGACAGGAAGCGGTAACGGTATCATTTATTGTTCAAGATGGAACGGAACGTCATTTGACTCCGCAGTACAGGTGTCACCTTCTGGTCTCAATGTGTACACGAGTGTGGATGAAGGTGGAAGTATAGCCGCAAAAGGCGATACTGCCTATATCGTTTTCTTCACTTTAACGTCTGAATGTTACTGCGTGAGGTCATTCGACGCCGGAATAACCTGGAGTGACACGGTGCGCATCGATCATCTTGACGTTGATCATGCTTACACACCGGATGTGGAAATTGACAACAACGGAAATCCTGTTGTGGCATTTGAGTCGTCAGATCCGAACATGGCAGGTACCCGACAGTATGTTACCCGATCAAACGATGCGGGAGCCAGCTTTATTCCGGAAACGGAAGCACATCTTGCTGTAACCGGAATGCCTTGTGAGTGTTGCCCACCGTCGTTGCTCATCAAAGATTCTATGATGTATGTGTTCTACCGGAACAACAATAACAATCAAAGAAACATTGTGTTCACTGCTTCTTCCGATAGTGGCGCAACGTTTCCTGTAGTTTCAGAACTGGATCAGACCAACTGGATTCTCACTACGTGTCCTACAGCCGGTCCGGAAGCTGCGTTTTATCGCGACTCTATTGTTGTAGTGTGGAAGAGCAGCTTCAAAATATGGTACGCATGCGCAGATGCACAAACCGGAGCGGAAGGACCAGACGCTTTGCTAGAGCCTGCACTTGGATCATCGGTAGTTCAGAAGCATCCTCAGGTGCTTACGCTAGGCGATACCGTAGTCTACATCTGGGACGATCGTCGCAATATGAACACGGATGTTTACATTTCAATTTCAGGAAATGGTCCACAGCAGGTTACAACACCCTTCATGTTCAATGATACAATTGGAGTTGCAGAGTTCGGTACACAGCAGACTCCGAATGCGGCGGTTGAAGGAAATAACGTTCACCTTGTTTATCAGGATCAGGTGATGGGAACGGTGCAATACAGAAAGGCATCGATTACAGGACCGGTTGGTATTGCAGAAAATGTTTCTGTTACGTCGATAGGTGTGCGTGCATATCCTATGCCTGCAACAGATTATTTTTCATTAGACAATCTAAACGGAATATGTGATGTAGAATTGTATTCGTTAAGTGGAGAAGTTGTAGCCATTTACCGCAATGTTGTTGCAGGTCAGCAGATGAACTGCAATGAACTTTGTCCAGGAGTTTATTCTGTAGTCATTACCGATAAGACAGGTAAAAAGACAAGTGTGCCCTTAATCACGCAGTAGGTATGTCGCAGTTCCAGCTAGTATTGTTCGATGATTCTTACCGCGAGGCATTACGTCCGCTGACATCCACGCGTCCTGTTTGTGATCTGCGTATCGGAATTCTGACCATCAGAGAAAAATGGGAGCGTTACCTGAAAGCGGAATCAACGACGTGCACTGCTTCTTACCTCGAGCCGCTATTTCCTTTTCTTCCCGACAATACTGCAAAGCGCATCTGGATAAACGCACGCGTACTTCCGAATGAAGATCTCGTAGAAGAAGTAAGAATATTGCATGAAGGTCAGGCACTGATCAGAGGAGAACTCGTTGTTGCGTTCAATTGCGGTACAAGCACGAAGCAGTACAACATTGAAAGCAAAGATCACCTCACAGAAGACTTTGGTGTACACGAATCGAAAGTGCATGCGGAAGTGATTCATCGCGTTGCCGATATTTTCACAAACAATGGTGCGCAGATTATTTCCGACATCAAGCTAATGAAACCTGATGGGGAAACAATCATTTCCAAGACCAATCAGATCATCGGAGAGCCACCAATCATGATGAAAGGCGCAAAAGCCACCGCCTGCATTTTCAACTCCACACACGGACCGATTTACATTGGAGAAAATGTAGAAATCATGGAAGGTTCAATGCTCCGCGGTCCACTTGCAATTTGTGATGGTGCAGTTGTCAAAATGGGCGCGAAGATTTACGGCGATACTACGATTGGTCCGGGATGCAAAGTAGGAGGAGAGATCACCAATTCTGTTTTCTTCGCAAACTCCAACAAAGCACACGATGGCTATGTTGGCAACAGCGTAATTGGAGAGTGGTGCAATCTCGGTGCCGACACCAACACATCGAATCTGAAAAACACTTACGGAGATATTTCGGTGTACAATTACGCAATCAGTGGCATTGAAAATACCGGGATGCAGTTTCATGGATTAATCATGGGCGATCATTCCAAGTGCGGTATCAATACCATGTTCAATACCGGAACAGTTGTTGGAGTTTGTGCGAATGTTTATGGCGGTGGATTCCCGAAGAAATTTGTTCCTGACTTCTCGTGGGGCGGCCCTGAAGGTGTTACTGAGTACCAGTTTGACAAAGCGCTTGAAACGATCTCAAATGTCTATAAAAGGCGCACCAGGACTGTCTCACCCGAGGAGTCTGGGGTTCTGCAGCACATTTTCAACGAAACGAAGAAATTACGCGGTTAATCGCGTGTAATAATCGTCCATTTAACAGCGTTTTACCGGAAAATCACGGAACTTTGTAGTCCCAAAGGCGCCTATTTTTGCCATTAAGTCAGTTTATCTCCGGTGGCATAAACATTGAGCCTTTAGGTTAGCAAGACGGATTACCCGCGAAGTCGTAATTGACCCCACGTTGTTCCGCCACAATTACGAATTGATCTGACATTTTGACCCTATGAATTCCGACGCTTACGGTCGGAATTGAGTAATCCAAAGTAAAAAGTACCGACGAATGAACAACAAGCGATTCCCTGATATGATAGATTTTTCACAAATGGCTGACGAGGAAACAGAATTTATTCCACTGATGAGCAGTGAAGATGAGGAGCAGATGAATAAGGAAGCAGTGCCGGAAGAATTACCGATTCTACCGCTTAGAAATACTGTACTGTTTCCTGGTGTTGTGATTCCGATTACTGTTGGTCGCGACAAATCAATCAAGTTGATTAAAGATGCACACAAATCGAATCGCATTATCGGTGTTGTTGCGCAGCTGGATGATAGCATTGAGGATCCAACCATCGATCAGCTTAATAAAGTCGGAACGGTTGCACAGATTATAAAGATGCTTCGTATGCCTGATGGAAACACCACGGTGATCATGCAAGGCAAGCGTCGTTTTCATCTTGGACCGGAAGTGCAATCGGAGCCATACATGAAAGCTACGATTACAGCTTTCCCTGATGTGAAGCCAGCGAAGGGCGACAAAGAATTTCCGGCGATTATTTCTTCCGTGAAAGATCTTGCGCTGAAAATTATTCAGATCAATCCGCAGATTCCACAGGAAGCACAAATGGCAATCAAGAATATTGATAGCCACGGATTCCTTGTGAATTTCATTTCATCAAACTTAAATGCTGAATCTTCTGATAAGCAAAAGATTCTCGAGATCGGCGACCTGAAAGCACGCGCAATAGAAGTGCTCGGTCAACTCACGAAGGAATTCCAGATGCTGGAACTCAAAAATCAGATTCAGTCGAAAGTAAAAGTTGATATTGATAAACAGCAGCGCGAATATTTTGTTCACCAGCAGATTAAAACCATCCAGGAAGAATTGGGTGGAAATCCGATGGAGCAGGAGATTGCTGAATTGAAGTCAAAAGCAAAAGTTAAGATATGGCCTGAAGCTGCTGCAGCTGCGTTTACGAAAGACATTGCGAAGCTGGAGCGGATGAATCCGAATGCTGCAGAGTATTCTGTTCTCATCAATTACCTCGAGCTCTTGCTAGATCTTCCGTGGGGAACGATGACGAAAGACCGTTTCGATCTCCGCAAAGCACAAACTATTCTTGATCGCGATCATTATGGGATGGAGAAAGTGAAAGAACGCATTCTCGAATATCTCGCCGTTATCAAACTGAAAGGCGACATGAAGAAAGCGCCGATCCTTTGTCTTTACGGACCTCCGGGAGTTGGTAAAACTTCGCTGGGAAAATCGGTTGCAGAAGCGTTAGGAAGAAAATATGTGCGCATGTCGTTAGGTGGACTGAAAGACGAATCAGAAGTACGTGGTCACCGCAAAACATACATCGGTGCAATGCCTGGACGAATTCTTCAGAACATCAAGAAGTCGGGAACATCGAATCCGGTTTTCGTTCTCGATGAAGTAGACAAAGTAGGAAACGACTGGCATGGCGATCCTTCTTCAGCATTGCTGGAAGTTCTGGACCCCGAACAGAACAGTAACTTCTACGACAACTACGTTGAAATCGATTACGATCTCTCGAATGTGATGTTCATCGCAACAGCGAATTCGTTGAGTACAATTCAACCAGCGTTACGCGATCGTCTCGAGATTATCGAAGTAACCGGTTACACCACGGAAGAGAAACTTGAAATTGCCAAGCGTCACCTGATTCCGAAACAGATGGAAGATCATGGCATCAAGAAGAGCCATATTTCTATAAGCGAATCGGTTCTTGAATACATGATCGAGAATTACACGCGTGAATCGGGCGTACGTGGTTTGGAAAAACTCATTGGCAAACTCATACGTTACGCGGCGAAGAATATCGCGATGCGCAAGAAGTATGTAGTGAAGCCATCGACAGATGATCTTCAGAAAATTCTTGGACCAGCGCACGAAAAAGACCGTTACCAGGGCAATGATGTTGCCGGAGTTGTAACTGGACTTGCGTGGACAGCAGTTGGCGGAGATATTCTCTTCGTAGAAACGAGTCTGAGCAAAGGCAAAGGAAAACTCACGCTCACCGGAAATCTCGGTGAAGTGATGAAAGAATCTGCTGTGCTTGCAGTGGAATATTTACGCGCTCACGGAGAAGAATTCGGAATCAATCCGATGTTGTTTGATTACTGGAACGTACACGTACACATTCCGGAAGGCGCAACACCGAAAGATGGTCCATCAGCTGGAATCACGATGTTAACTGCAATTGCGAGTGCATTCACACAACGCAAGGTGAAAAAGCATCTTGCGATGACTGGAGAAATTACTCTACGCGGACAAGTTCTTGCAGTGGGTGGTATTCGCGAAAAAATTCTCGCTGCAAAACGCGCCGGAATCAAAGAGATCATTCTCTGCGAAGACAACCGCAAAGACATTCAGGAAATCAGACAGGACTACCTCAAAGGACTTACGTTCCATTACGTAACCAAGATGGGTGATGTGCTGAAGCACGCGCTACTCAAGGAGAAAGTGAAGCAGCCGGTGGATATTGTTGTGCCGGATGAGTCGAGGTTGAAAAAGGTAGACTAGAACAAGTCGCAGTGGCAGTTGCAGTGGCAGTTGCAGTGGCAGTCAGCGGGCAGTAAAAAAATAAAAGGAGAAACTTTCGTAAGAAATTTCTCCTTGTGTTTTCACCTAATCTTTCTCGGGGGCACATCCAAATTTGCCTGGATTGTCGATCATAAATCCGATCAGTTTTCCGGCTTGCGTGGCCTGATCGCTTAACTCGGAATGCTTCTTTGCGTTGATGTATTTACATTCAAGTGCGAAGTTGATCCAGATTTGAGTCTCGGTCATTTCTCCATCCGCATCAGTCATCTTGCTGACGAAGTGTTTTGGATAGCGACGTTTTCGGTAGCCCTCACCTATGTTCGTACATACAGATCGCGATGATCGTCGGACTTGATCGGTTAGTGAATACTTTTCTTCTTCAGGGAACGATTTGGAGATGGCAAATAGTTCGTTTGCTAGTTTAAAGGCCTTCTGATATCCCATCAGACTCTCATAGCCATTATATTGATTATCCATGGCGCAAACGTAAACGCTATCGGAATATTTAGTCGGGTGACAAACGTTTATAGTCGATTGTAAGTATTTGTAAACGTTTGTAAGCGTTTGCTCCCGATTACTGAAAACTGCCGACTGACTGCCACTGCCACTGCCACTTGACCGTAGCCTTAAGCGGACCACAATATTTCCTTTTTATCTACGTTTTTAAGCGGTCTACACTATCTTTGGAACGCACACCATGAAGAGACGACTTCTTTCGATTTCTATCGTTTTCATCTGTTTTTCCTCGCTTTCGGCGCAGGTCGGCGGATCATCAATCTTTGCTTCATTGGATCTTCCGATGTCGGCACGCATGGCTGCACTGGGGGGAAAGTCCTGTGGCATTAACGACAACGATCTCAATCTCGCAATCTGGAATCCGGCTTTGCTTCGTCCGGAAATGTCGAGCCAGCTGGCGATCAGTTTTGCCGATTACTTCTCCGACATCAAATACGGTTACGCCGGCGGAGCGTGGGGCGTTAAGAACGTTGGAACGTTTTCGCTTTTTGCAACTCGTATTGATTACGGAACATTTCGCGAGACCGACGAATCGGGAAATATTCTTGGAGAATTTACAGCGGGCGAATACGGTATCAATGTCGGATACTCCCGCGCGATCGACAGCAACTTTACTGTTGGTGCGAATCTGAAATTCATTCAGTCGAATCTGTATCTGTGGAATTCGAATGCACTCGCGATGGACCTCGCGATGAATTACAATATTCCGTCGAAGAATTTTTCAGTGAGCTTCCTGATTCGCAACATTGGATTCGTGATGAAGCAATACACTGCAGGCAACGATGAAAAACTTCCCTTCGAAATTGAAGGTGGATTTTCTTTCAAGCCTCAGCACATGCCGTTCCGTTTTTCTTTGGGTCTGCAGCATCTCGAGCAATGGGATTTAACATACACTGATCCGAATAATCCACCGCAACTCGTTGATCCGCTTACCGGCGACTCCATCAAAGTGAGTAAGTTCAAAACATGGGGCGATAAACTTGCCCGTCACATGGTTTTCGGTGGAGAGATTCTCATCGGCAAAGCATTTTCAATCCGCATGGGTTACAACTACCAGCGAAGAAAAGAATTGCTAGTTGACACAAAACATGGAATGACTGGTTTTTCATTTGGTGCAGGTTTCCGCATTTACAAGTTCCATTTGAGTTACGCGCATGCGAGATATCACCTCGCGGGAGGAACGAATACATTTACGCTCACAGCCACGCTGTCCGAATTTTACCGAAAGAAAAACTAAAGGTTCTATATACCACCAAGTTCACCAAGGCACCAAGAAATAGCAAAAACTTGGTGCCTTGGTCTTCTTGGTGGTTAAACTATGAAGCGGTTTGGGAGTCTAAGGCAATACAAATCCATATCTTAGGCTCACAAAACCAACCTTATGAAAAGAACCCTTACTCTATTAGCAATTTCATCTATTTCAATTTCCGCCCTGGCTCAACAGCCTCAAAATGGTGGATTTGAAAACTGGACAGGCCAGACCTTGTATTACAACGTCGCGCCTTACTTAAACACCGGCTTGCAATCGTATTTCACTGTAGGAGCAGGAAACGTATATCCTGTTGCCAGTCCTGTTCAAGGCGTGCAGGCTGCTCACCTTGAAACAGTATCCAACGGAACTGACACCATTTATGGTGGAATGTTCTATGGTATGCCGAATGGTACTGGCTTCGATGGAGGCGGTGCTTACAACGAGCGTCCGGATTCTGTAGTGTTCTGGGCAAACTATGATGTAATGCCCGGCGATACTGCAACTATGCTGGTTGCGTTGGAATACATGAACAATCTGCTTGGATACGCAATTGGCGGATTTACAGGAAACAGCGGAGGTTGGATTAGAATAGCTGCTGCATTCCAATATCAGGCACCTGTTATTCTTCCGGATTCAATCGGTTGTCTGATTTCTTCCACGAATATTTTTTCTGGTTATGCCGGCACACCTGGAAGTTGGTTAGAAGTAGACAGTATTGCACTCGTGAATGCTACTGTTCAACTTCCAAATCAGTTCTTCGAAGTGTGGAATGCGCAAATCGTTTATGAGCCAGATGGCTGGGCAACTCTCAACTTCGGAAACATTTACGACATGAATTTCTCAGTGACACAAGACAACACTGCTCCTTACATGGGTGTGGCTGATTGTATCATTGAAACCACTATTGCTGAGTGGGGCGACACTATTGGCTACATCACTAACGGAAACTTCAGTGGACCTAACGGACCTGGAGGTGGTATGGCTGTTTATCAGAACCCGGAGAAGATCACCGGCTACTACAAGTATATTCCGGTGGGTAGCGACTCTGGAATAGCTGGAGGATGGACTACCCGTTGGGATGTTGTGGGTGATTCTGCCATTCCTTATGATGAAACACTCATCTGGTTACCTGCTGCAGCAAACTGGACCTATTTCGAAGTGAACCTTGCATACAACAGCTTCCCTTATCCGGACACGTTGAATATTGCATTTGCTTCCAGCAATTTTGAAGGAGTTGTAAATACAATCGGAATCGGAAGTATGTTGTACCTCGATGAAATCGGAGTTTCTTACTATCCTCTTGGAATGGAAGCTGTGAATTCATCTGCAGTTTCTGTATTCCCGAATCCAACAACGCGTTTCATCAATGTCCGTCTCGAAGAAATTGCTGCAGGTGAAAACACATTCAGCATTTACGATGCACAAGGGAAACTTGTGAAGTCGGAACAGATTGTAAACGGTGGCCAAACCGGATTCTACACGATGGAACTCAGCGAACTTCCTGCTGGAACTTACGTTTGGGAGATTGTTGGAACAGAAGGGAAGACGTCTTCTACATTTGTAAAGCAGTAGTCTGCTCACACGACACTCGTCTCATGGGATGAGGAATGGGGGATGAGGTATGGGGTAGCCATAGTTCGTCCCTCATTTTTATACACGCCACATTCCCCGTTCCGCGTCCCTCATTCCCCGTTCCTTTTCGTAAATTGTAGCATGTTTACCGAACAGGACAACCACCTTTACGCCGAATTCAAATTCGCTGATTTCAAACAGGCTTTCGCATTCATGGCCGAAGTTGCTTTTGAAGCGGAAAGACTCAATCACCATCCCGATTGGTCCAATGTTTGGAATACAGTTCGTATCAAGCTGAATACACACGATGCAGGTAACACGGTGACTGATCTCGATCGCAAGCTGGCTGCATCCATTGAAAGAATCTTTGGACGTTACGTGAAGTGAAATCGCGAAATCACATTCTCTTATTTTTTCTCCTTGCATTGATCGCGATCTCTGCAGGTGTTCCTTCGCGTCTGCAAACGGAAATCAACACGCTCAACAAAGACCTGTCGTTAACGCATGGCTGTTGGGGTTTGTGCGTGATTGATATGGATAGTGGGAAAGTCATTGCTTCAAACGAAGCTGATCGCAGCATGATTCCGGCGAGTACCATGAAAGTTCTTACGACTGGTGCAGCAATGGGATTGCTTGGCAAAGATTATCGCTTCAGTACATTTATTGAGTATGATGGGGTATATGATATCGCGGCAGGAATAGTGCACGGAAATATTTACATACGCGGAACAGGCGATCCGACTTTGGAGTCTGCGCATTTTCCTTCGGACACGGTGAATGGTTTCGCTGGATTGCCGAAGAAGCTGAAGGAAATGGGAATTAAAATCATCGAAGGAAATATTTACGGAGACAGAACTTTCTTCAGCGATAATCCACTTCCTGATGGATGGACGTGGGGCGATCTCGGTCAGTATTACGGTGCAGGAACTTCCGGACTGGATTACAAAGACAATAAAGTGACTTTGTATTTCAATTCCATGAAAGGCGATTCAGGTCGGTTGGAGAAAGTGTATCCTCAACCGAAAGGAACGAAGTATGTGACATATGTTACTGCTGATGGAAAGAAAGACGAAGCATACGTTTACGGTTCTATGAACGGCAACTCGTTCCAGGTCTACGGAAGCATTCCTGCAGGAAAAAAGGATTATGAAGTTGATGCCTCGAATCCTGATCCGGCGATGACGTGTGCAGAAGATGTGTACAACGGTTGTCTGAAACGCGGAATCATTGTTGGTGGTTCTGCAAAAGCATGGAGCAGAACAGATCAACGCAACGCAAAACCATTTGTGCGGAAGACGCTGATTACATTCAACTCACCAACACTTGCGCAGATCATTGAAGTGACGAATACGAAAAGCGATAACGTTTACGCTGAACAATTGCTTCGGACACTCGGCGCGCTCAAGGGAGAAGATGGAACAACCGATGCAGGAACAATTGTTGTTCGCAATTATTGGGCGAATCAAGGCATTGATGTTTCCGGAATGTATGTGATGGATGGAAGTGGATTATCGCGTTCGAATCTTGTAACCACGAAGCAGCAATGCATGATTCTATACAAGATCAGCAAGATGCCTTGGTTTGCAGAGTTCGATGCGTCACTTCCGGTTGCAGGAAAAGAAGGTTCTATGTCGTCGTTGTGCAAAGGAACATGTGCAGAGAACAACATGCGTGCGAAAACGGGTTACATCAATCGCGCTCGCGGTTATGCAGGTTACGTGAAGACAAAGAGCGGAAAAATGGTTTGCTTCTCGTTGTTGGCGAACAATTACACGTGTACGCCTACGGAAATGAAGAAGAAGTTGGAGAAGGTGTTGGTGGCGATAGCGGAGATGTGAAGAACTTACGGTGGCTGAAGATGGTGAACTAATCCGCCGTTCAAACTAGTGTTCTGGAACCCAATGATCCGATCAGTCCCAGTATGATTAGAGCGTAAAGGATTCCATTTCCCCACAATCCAATTCTATTGAGTCGAGTCCGTCTATGATCAATGGATTTGTAATTCCACCCAGCGTAGACACCGGAAGATAAAAGCGTAAACCCTATTATCATGGGGGCGTTTATAAGTACAGCGTAGTTAAAGCTTGCTCTCAGGTGCGCTGCAAAATAACTCGCGATGAATCCACCTGCAATAAATACCACATTAATAACAAATATCCAGAACGAATAGGGGATTCGGGATTGTTCAGTTTGGATAATTGGGTTCTGAAAATTCATTTTGAAAAGTTACGCACTACAATCACTATCCACAAAATCTATTATCCTCCGCTACATTCCCGCAGCTTCGTTTTTCCGATCCGGAAATTTACTCCCGCTACGATGTAGTACTCCAGGTACCCCAGATTGTGATCGCCAAGTTCAGGAGCATCATTTGCAACCAGAACAGAAGGAAGCGTAGCGTATCCACCTTTCAATTCTGTTGCAAGATAGAAGCGGTGATTGTATTCAATACGTGGACCGGTTTTACCGGCAAGCGTGTATCCCGCAATGTGAAAGTCGTTATCGAGTCCATCTTCCAGCACTTTTACATCGGTTTTTGTCACCATCCAGATTCCTCCGATACCTGTGTTCCAATGAAAACTGAGTTTCGCCGGTTTGATTTCAAAAAGAGGAAGCAGGTATTCGAAATCGAGACTGAGAAGATTGAATCCGTTGGTGTGTTCGAATGCAAGCAAATCATTCTTCAGCATGATCGATTGATTCAGGTATGAACCTGCATAAGTTGAAGAAGCCTGTGGTGTAATTACGCCGGAGATGGTCGTCATTTGATCTTTCGTCACCACATACTTCATGTGATCCATTCCACCCGAGATCGAAAGACGATCGGTTATGAAGTACGAAAGCCGGAACACATACTGTGGAATTGAAATTGTACTCGGCTTGACATACACCCATCCGAACTTTGAAGGACGATCTGTGCCGGAAAGATTGTACACTGTGAAATCGTAATCAGGTCCGGAGAAATGCAGATTCGTTTTAGAATACCAGCTGCGGTTGTAGCCCCATTGAAAGGATAATGAACCTTTGCGATGAAAGGTGGTGTCCTGTGCAATTGAATTCAGTGAACACACGAACAGTAGTGCAATCAAAGCGGTTTTCATAACTCAGCGAATTTACATATTGATCAAATGTAAATCAGAAGTAAATGATGGAATGAAACGGATAAAATCACGCGGTAAAATTCAGGCGAAAAATAAGCTTGAGATTGAGATGTATTTCGTTGAGGCCCAATAAACTTTTCCAAGGTTGACTCAAGTCGTGATTTGAAGCTGTATCAGCGAAAACTTAAATGGTATTCAGGGTCAACTTTGGAAAAGTTAACCGAGCCTAAGAATCGCTATCTTCGCGCAATAACTAAATAACATGCCAGAAGGAATTGTAGTATCATTTAACCCTGACAAAGGGTACGGATTTATTGACACTGAAGACGGAAAGCACCTTTTCGTACACTTTTCAGCTATTCAGAGCGATGGATTCAAAACGCTGAGCAAGGACGACAAAGTAACTTTTGACATCGTTGACGGTGCAAAAGGTCCTCAAGCTGAGAACGTTCGCGTAATCGCTTAGAGCAAGGAACGCGGATTTTTATGTCCGACGTTTGTTAGTCTCTTAACTGGATTACTCCGGTAGACAGAATATTTCGGTTTTGGATCTTATGAGATAAACTTACAAGCTAATCTCATGAGATCTATTTCTGTATTTCTGAATGTACAATGCTGATCCATGTGGACGTTTAGAAAACAACGGATATAAAAAATCCGCGTTACTATTTTTTTGCGCTACTTCATCAATCGTCCGTTTTCCCACTTCTCAGTTTTCGTCACTTTCCCTTTATCATCGTAATAAGTCCACGTGCCGGTTTTGCGCGCCATAAAGATTTGCTGATCTGCAGGCTTTTCGGTGAACTGTCCGTCCACTGAGACTTTTCCGTTGGAATGAAACTCCTTATACTTCCCGGTGAAACCGAAAACGTACCAGTTGTATTCCGCTTTCACGTTGCCATTGCAGTGGTATTTCTTCACAGGCATTGGTTGTGATGTGGTAGGATTGTAATCGACGATCAGTTGACCGGCATCACACCATTCGCGATGCAACACCCACATGCCACCTTTGTCCCACTTGTTGAAGGCACTCATTTTTCCGTTCGCGAAATATTGAGTTTCAGTCACCGTGTCGGCACTCTGCGTACGCTCGATTTTTAATTTACCGTTAGAATAGAACTCTTTTCCCGGAGGATAAAGCGGTACAATCGGCGCGTTGAAATCCCATTCAGAACGCGTTGCTCCGCCTTTGTAATATTCTTTCCAGATTCCTGTTTTTGCACCTTTATCGGTGTAATGGTATTCCGACTTAATTTTTGTTAAGGCGCGATCGTAATACAGGTTCCAGTCACCAACCTGGTACATTGGTTTCACCTGCCACGTGGTATCTTTTTTATAAATCAATTCTTCCACCATGGAAGTATCGTTATAAGACGCCATGTTGGGCTGGGAATAGGCGAAAACAGCTGTTGTTACAAGAACAGCCGACAGAATGAATCTTTTCATACAAGCAATTTAAAGGGTTTATGCAGAACTCGTGCCAATGCCATTTGAGATTTCAGATTTGAGAGTTATGATTGGCAATTGGCCGAATGTAACTCTTAGCTGGAAAGCTGATTAATCATGGCATTTCGGATTGCCATAATATCGGCAGATTTCAGGGAAGCGCCACCGATGAGTCCACCATCTACATCTTCGCAAGCAAACAAGGTTGCCGCGTTTTCCGGGGTGCAGCTTCCGCCATACAGAATCGAAACTGTTTCCGAGATGGAATGCCCGTAGCGGTTTGCGATGATGTTGCGGATGATCGCGTGCATTTCCTGCGCCTGATGTGGCGTCGCTGTGACTCCGGTTCCGATTGCCCACACCGGTTCGTATGCGATGATGGTTTTCTTCAGACTCTCGTTGCTCAACGTGCAGATGGTAGATTCAATCTGTCGTGAAATGACCACCGACTGTTCGTGATTGTTTCTCTCCTGTTGTGTTTCGCCCACACAGAAAATCGGCGAGAGGCCTGCATTGAGAACAGCATGCAGCTTTTGATTCAGTACTGCGTCTGTTTCACCAAACAGGATTCTTCTTTCGCTGTGTCCAACGATTATATGCGTAACACCGCAGGAAGCCAACATCGGAACTGAAACTTCACCGGTGAAAGCACCTTCTGCATGTGTGCTGCAATTCTGAGCAGCGAGATGAAGTCCGGGAACACCATTGATGCTTCGTGAACACGTGGCGAGAAAGGGATAGGCGGGCGCGAGAATAGTATCAATCCTATCGTGCGGAGTCATGCGCACCTGGACAGCAAGCTCCTGCGCCAACGCAACAGCATCATTCGCTGTTTTGTTCATCTTCCAGTTGCCGGCGATAATTTTTCTGCGCATAAAAGTAAAATTACTGAAGTCGTACGCGCGGATCAAGGATTCCGTAAACGACATCCACAACAATGTTGATGAGTACAAAACAAGTGGAGAAAACCAATGTGCTTCCCATTACAACCGGTAGATCGTAATTCATAAGCGCATCGACCACCGCACCGCCGATTCCTTTCCAATCGAAGACGGCTTCAACGAATGCTGCACCCGCCATGAGTCCTGCAAACCATCCGGAGATCGCTGTGATCACGGGATTGAGTGCATTCTTCAATGCATGCTTGGAAATGACTGTGAAGTTATGGAGACCTTTTGCTCGCGCTGTACGAACGTAATCGAACGTCAGGACTTCAAGCATGGAACTACGTGTGAGTTGTATGATCAGGGCAAGCGGACGGATACCAAGTGTAAGCGCGGGAAGAATGAGGTTCTTGAGATCAAGATATTCCTCTCCCGTGTACACATCTGTTGTGTGCAGACTTCCGATATTCTTCAGGCCGGTGTAATCGCGCCAGAGATAACCAAAGAGCCATGCAATAATCAATGCCGAGAAGAAAGACGGCACTGCCATTCCCAACGTTGAAAAGACACTGACTATTTTATCGAGCCAGGAGTTCTTGTAAATCGCTGTGAGAATTCCGAAAAAGATTCCGATGATAGACGCGAACAGGATAGATGTAATTGCAAGTACAACTGTTTCGGGAAGTGTTGAACTTACAAGATCCCATACGGGCCGTGAATTGATGTACGATCGCCGTAGGTAAGGCGCTTTCATCACAATAGCTTTGTTGCCACCCCAGTCGAGCAGTCGCGTAGGTGCTCCGTACTTTTTTGGATCGAGATAAAAACGGCTACTGTCCAGCGGATTGGTATTGTGAAACGAAACGAATGAAAGATCGTTCAGGAACATCAAATACTGCACGTGCATTGGTTGATCGAGTCCAAGATCGGCTTTGATGATGTCGATTGATTTCTGGTCCGTGTGTTGACCCATACGCATACGGATCGGATCGCCCGGCAATACATTGAACAGAAAGAATACTACCGTGATCACCCCGAACAAGACGAGGAAACCATAGAGGATTCTTTTGACAATGAATTTTCCCATATAACATTTAAGATTTACGATTTATGATTTGCGCAGATCGTGAATCAGTTATTAAATCATTTGCATGCTTCGTACTTCGTTTTCATAGCTTCTTCGTATGTCGGCCAAT
>CAYUTR010000012.1:1359-34575 GCA_964447465.1 uncultured Chryseobacterium sp. | reverse complement strand
TAACCTTTTGACTCTTTTGCTGCGAACCCTTGTTATTCCCAAAATCCCGTTATATTTGTTGAAATCAACAGCAGTCACCCTAAGGTTATGATGGTCGACATTTACGACTTTTATGATAAAATGGAGCGTAATAACATTATGCTCTCATTCAAGGGCGATATTACGTCCGAACTGCTGACGTCTATTCTGCAGATCATGGAGTCGAAACTTGACACCATGCAAGAAGAGCCAAAAATCAAGAAGAAAGTTTACAATGTACTGGTGGAGTGTTTGCAGAATCTTTACCATCACATGGATGAGATTCCACGTTCTTTGAACGGGAATAGTGCTTCAACAATTGACGGAGAAATTATCCGCTCTGCAATCTTCATGATTGGTAAGCTGGACAGTCAATACAACATCATCACAGGAAATTACATTCTTACGCAAAACGTAAATGGATTAAAGAGTCGTCTTGACGAAATCAACAAGCTCACTAAAGAAGAGTTGAAAGATTACTACAAGGCAGTTCTGAATAACGGGGAAATGTCTGAAAAAGGTGGAGGTGGTCTCGGTATGATTGACATCGCACGCAAGACAGGACAGAAGCTGAATTATCACTTCATGCCGGTTGACGACGTCTATTCTTTCTTCAGCTTAAATATTAAAATCGCACAGTAACACACAACACCATAAACACTATGGAACGCATCGTAATCGAAGGAACACCAAAGACGCCAACAATCAGTTTTGACATGGCAAGCGGAAATCTTGAAATCCGTGGCAGATCAATCCCTGAAAACTCAATTGAGTTCTACAAACCGTTGGTAGAGCATCTGGAAAAATATGCACAGAAGCCGCAATCGGCGACGAACGTGAATATTCAACTCGAGTATTTCAACACGAGTTCATCGAAATGCATCCTTGATGTGTTCAAGAAACTCGAAGCAATTCACAAAGGTGGATCTGCAATTGTGATCAACTGGTATTATGAGCAGGACGACGAGGATATGCTCGAAGCTGGAGAAGATTACCAGGCGATTATCAATATACCGTTTAAGATGGTAGAAGTAGCTGAGTAGGCTTCGACTACGCTCAGCCTGACAAGAGGATCGCTCGGGATGACAATTACCTTATAGAATATAGAAAAGAGCCTTTCAGAAATGAGAGGCTTTTTTGTTGGAGAGAAATAACCAAATGAACTACATCAGAATTTTTTCATTCGGAATTGGTTTAGCGCTTGTTGCCTGCGGCGATGAAAGTGCTGATTCACTTTCCGACACACCAACAAATGATTCATCGGTAACTGATTCACTACTTGAAAATACAGACAGCGTTACCGAGCATATCTTTTTCCCGCCGCCATTGGATGTACAGGCTGTAATAACTCTCCCGTTCGTTTACTACAACTGTACAGTTGTCAACCGCAGCAAAGTCAATCCCTATTGTAGGTCTGACACCAATGGATTCTTTGGTTCTTACACTTTACTGAATACGAATAGTGGCCAAAAGGTGTATAGTAACCCAAGAGAATTAGGTACTCTTATTTCCTTCGTACCGAATACTCCTGAAAACTGGAAACAAGGAAAGAATGTAGAATCCTTCGCCGAAATCACACTTTTATCAGGTGATATAAAAGTGTGGGACAGTGTTGGCGTTGGAATGAACGAGACAGATCTGCTCACATTCATCGGAACTAATATCTATGAAAAAAAGGAAAATATAATTTCCGCGGAACTAGGTGAGTATTCTTCGTCATTTACAATTGATGCCGATACAGTAAGTCGCATCGTGATCGGTAAGTATTGCCAAAATGAGTAATTGGGAATGGAACTACGATTTTTGTTTTTTCGCATTTCACTAACTTTATGTTAGGAATCAAAATTTCCCGGAATGATTCGCAGGTGCAATTTCCTCTTCCTTTTTTCTGATCAGCAATTGCATCGTTGCGCAGGATACAATCCGCATACTGTATTACACTGAGACGTCAAGTTTTGCCCTAGGGGGGTGTAAAATACAGCATGCATAAGCTAATTATTTGCGCCGCGTCGCCTTTTTTCACCGTTTCTCCGTAGTTATCCGTTTACAAACGTTATATCCCAAGCGGTATAACCAAAACGGCTAAGAAACCGTAGAACCTAGTAACGGTAAGGGTTCTAGCGATTCGTTGGGTCAGATGCTGCGTAGTTGTTCACGGATGTTTTCCGCAAAACCGTTACCCGTTTTCGTTACTTAAGTCTAACCTTAAAACACAATACCAATGGGTGTTAAATTAAGGGAAAAGACCCTCAAGAATGGGGGCGTTTCCTTCTATCTGGATATATCACACGCGGGAAAGCGGTGGTATCATTTCCTTGAAATAAAAGCGCGAGGTGCGCGTAGCAGTGCGGAATTCAAAGAGCAAATGAAATTGGCAAAGCAAGCGCGTAGCGCAAAGGAATATCAGTTGTCAATTCAAAAGAATAACCTGCCGGACGCAACCAAACAGGAGCGCGACTTTTTCGATTTTGTTACGGAGCGTTCTGCCGTGTTAAAAGTAAATCGCGTCTACCGTTCAATGGTCAGCCTTATGAAACAGTATTGCGGTCAGGAGCAACTACCGATGGATTCAATCACAAAGGAATTCCTGATCGGTTTTCAGGAATTTCTACGACAGCGCAAATTGGGTAAGGCTCCCAAACTGCGGAGTATGTCGAGCCGGACAATCTATTGTGTTGTTCACCGCCTGTCAACTTTCATTAATAAGGCGGTGGAAAGTGGTTACATGGATGATAACCCCTTTCACAAAATTCCAAAGACGCAACGGGTGAAGTTAAAAAAGAGAACGCCCAACTATCTTACAATGGAGCAACTGGAAATAATGAGGCAGCACACAAAAGGAATTCCGAAGCAACTGCAACTGGCATTTTACTTTAGCTGTTTTGCCGGATTGCGTTGGAGCGATTGTAGCCGATTGAAATGGTCGCAAATAATCAAACAGAAAATGGACGGCAGGGAAGTAACAGTATTGGGAACGCAGCAACAGAAAACAGAACATAAAACGTACCTCCCGTTATCCGAACAGGCGTTGGAAATTCTGAACGCCTGTAAAGAATTGCAGAAAGAAAAATCACCGTATGTGTTCCCTGATCTGTACGAACCGGACGGCGAACGGAAACGGTATGGGGCAGCGCAATTCAAAATGGAGCAATGGAAAATGCAATCGGGATTTGATAAGCTACATTTTCATTTATCGCGTCATACGTTTGCAACGCTCACGTTATCGGAAGGAGCCGACCTTTATACGGTTTCAAAGCTGTTAGGGCATACCGATATAAAGCATACAATGGTGTACGCTCATGTAGTTGATAAATTGAAAATGGATGCGGTTGCACGATTGCCAAAACTCTCAGGGAATTTCTTTGGAGGTACAACGCGATAGCAAGCGGAGAAATCACAATGAAAACGGGTGCAAATTGCACCCGTTTTTTATTTTGAATCGCCACGTCACCCCTCAAAAAAACTGAAAAATATTATGAGGATGACTGTTCCATAACGCATCCTGCGAAGCGCGGGGACAGGACAGTTGATTCAGTTCCGCGAATTCAACCACGATTAGTCCAAGGTCAGGGATATGGAAATTACAACAGGTGATAATGATGCATGAAATATCGCTACAACCGATTATTGTCAAACAAAAATATTTCCCCTCCCTCATTTTCTATTTTCCCTTGTAATTCTCCATGCATAAACACCACCGAACCCTTTTTGAGAACTATCGACTCTTTAATGAATCCAAAGAGCCTAGCTCTTACACCCTCCGCCACAATGACGTTGTTCGCCTTTAGCCGATTGAACTGCGTGTTTTCCGTAATGTGGACATTGCCTGTAGTCTCAATAGAAACTACTCTGAGTTCACCAAATTCTGTCATAGACGTTCAAGACAAAAATTGGTTGAACGTTCAAATGCGGCTCTGGTATGAAGTAATAGTTGCGATTTTCCCCCCCCCCCCCATAGAAGAGAGAAAGTGCCAATCTTTGGTTTCTTCGTAATACATGGTCATAATTCTGAAATTCTCATTTAACCACACCAAGCCATGTAGATTTTTTTCTACAGCATGGGTACATAAATCCCTAATCCGTTTTCATCCATATTATGAAATCGGTTAAAACAAGTAAATAAATACGGTATTCCAAATACAATTATGAAATCATCATGCCGAAAATGCTTGAGTGGAACAAATCAATCTTAACGCATTCGGTATTATCCGTCATGCACTATCCGTCATCACTACCAATACCCCGCCCTAAATCGGAAATACCCGCTCAGTAGCGGTTCTGTAGATTATCCATAGATCATCTATGGATAATCCACAGATAATCGCAGTTATGCCACATTATTCCGGTATCGCCCACTTACCCATTCAAAGCCAACATTTGCAAAAGTCCGGCAACCACTGCCCACCATAAACGTTATACCTGTAACGGTCGCCAAAGCAAGAAATAGTAACCCTTACACGTTTTGTAGGCATGAGCAAGAAGGTATATACATTTCGCGACGCAGTAGAATGGTCAGTGCGGTATCACAGGTATCTCTTTAGTCTATATGCAACACGATACGAACGTTCACCTGAGCGCGATGCGTTCCTGGCAATGCTTAAAAATGGTTTGGTAGAAAAACTTGCACCAACTCATTACGACAATTACAAAATTGAAATCCTCGGTGTGTGGGATCATGGTTATCTCATGCGGGAAAATTTGTCCGTAACGCTGGATAAGATAGAAAGGGTGCGTCAGGATTATCATAGCAAACAGGATGCAGCCCACCAGTACCCTGACCATTTTGGTGAATGGGCAGTAGGGGATTTTGTGCAGGAAGAACGAAAACGTAAAATCCTGAGTTTCCTTCTTCAGCAAAAAGTTCTGACCTATTTTTTTTCTGCTGTCATGGAGTTGGAGAATAACCGAAAGAGCGGTGGACTTCGGGACGTGACCGAAGTCGGGATTCTGCTCAAGGTCAAAAATCTTGAACGCATTGCCCGAACGAATTATGCCGCACACGTAGGACTCAAATGGACAGGAGCTAAAATACAGGAACGCACTAAGGCGGTCTATAATTATCTGGTTCAAAAAGGATACATTCTCAAACAAACCAAACTGGAAGACTTCCGCACCGCGTTTGGCGATCAACCCGTAGATAACCGTATTGCATGGCAGAAAACACCGAAGCACATTTTACTCTTTATAGAAGCATTTACGGATAAGGAATTTTTATTCCTGCCGCGTGACCTTGTAAAGAAACGTCAACGCTCAAAAGAATTATTCGTACTCAAAGCGCAAGGTAAGATTGAGCCGGAACAGGACAGCGAATTAAAAGGCGCGTTGCGTGAAGTCCACCTTTGGCTATATCCGCGTATTGCCGCCTGTTTCAAAAACAAAACGGGAAAACCCTTCACTACCCGCAACCTGACAGACGCACACAACGACCTTTACAACAAGGGAAAGTACCCGAAGTCTGCTGACGAATTTGGCAAACTGGCTGACAGTATTGCACGAATGTAAAAGCGAAACCTACTTCATACCTACTAAAGCAATGTCCCTTTCACCGAAGGAACGATTGTTGACGTTCTATTGTCAAGCCAGCTTGACAGAACAACACTGACTACGCGCACCCAAACGCGGATAAAAAAAAGTCAGGCGCACAAAAGCCTACCAGAACACCACCGAAGGTTGCGTTTTTCTGAAAGGCGAAAATTCCCAAAGTAATTTTGTAGAAGATTCCGAAAAATGGAATCCGGAATGTGCGATCGATGATTTAGTGTTGAACAATGATAAACAGGATGTAATGGACAAAGAGCAGTTGGAATCCCTGTATTCACGATTGGATGGGTTGGAGAAACGTTTAGAGGATATTTTCCTTAACAGCAAAGAGGCGTTAACCTTTGAACAGGCGTGGCGGTATCTGAGAATATCCGCCTCACAGCTTTACAAACTCGTATGCAAGCGGATGATCCCTTCATTCAAGCCCGGAGGAAAACTTTTGTATTTCAAACGTACCGACCTCGAAGGATGGATGCTGAGTAACCGCAAGAAAACAGGCAAGGAAATCAAAGCAGAAGCCCTGACCAAACTCAAAAAGAGCTGACAGGCAAATGTGGCGACAGTTAGAAAAAAATCCGCGAAGCTGTCAGCACAATGAACTATATGCGGAAGTAACACAACAGTTAAAACAAAATCCAAATGGAAAAATTTGCAAAGTTTGAAGTTCCATCCGAAGTGTTAGGAGACTTCATGCAGGAAGTAAGCAGTAAGAACCTTACTGCAACAATGTCGGGAAAGAATCGCCGTGACGAACACATCCTGACCGTGCCTTACGAAAAGGACGAAGAAGGCGACATTGATGAACTCAATGATTACCTCGATGACCTGATTTCAGAAATGGATGAGGAAGAGGAAGAAGGGGAAGAAGAAGAAGAGGGCTAACGTTGTATCTCGTGCAGCCGTACCGCAATTATCCGGCACGGCTGCACTCATTTAAAACTTAACTCACATGAAAACGAATCACAGCAAATCACCTTGCACTACAAAAAAATGCAGCGGTGAATTACCCGAAATATATTGTTCAAGAGAAATAGTAGCTAGAGGATATATCCCTCATTTCATTACACTCATTGAAGCATTGAATAACCCGCTTCTGTTGTACATGGTTAAACTCCAGGAACAACCCGACAAAGACCAGAGCGATGGACTTGCAAGTATTTATGTATTCGTAGATCCGAGCAAGCATCCATATGATCCTAAAGAGTTGGTCAATGGAGCGGTAAACCTTGGCTGCAAATTATTTACTCTTCAAGAGGAACTGGAATATTTTGCGCTTGAGAAAAACAGCGCGGACTTTAAACAAACCTGCCGACAGGTAAATTGTGCGAAGTGCTCCAAGAGGACACATCCGTATCAGCAATGGGCATTAAAGAATAATGATTTCTTCGGAAACGTATTTCGTCCACAAGTAAACAACAAATAGTAAGGAGCGTGTAAAATGACTCATGATCTGATATGCAAACATTGCCAGAAGCCCTTTCAGGGGACGCGGCGTGATGCGAAGTGGTGCGGTAATACGTGCAGAACTTACGCAAGTCGTAAGAACGTGAGCAAGAAAGACCGGAAAGGAAAATCCCTTTCCGGTCTTCCGATTTCTCCCGTTAAACAAGCACCTGCACCGCAGTTAATAAAAACTCCAGTGCCGAATGTTGAAGTTTCAAAAAGCAAGGAACCGAACAAACTTTCCTTTGACGATATGCCGCCTATTCGTCTGTACAGGGAGAAAGAAAAAAAGTCCTCCGGCAATCTTCCCCCTGCGCCTGAGCCACCAGAACCATTTACTGAGACAAGACCGGAAGTAATCGAGCCAGTGTCTCGTTTGGAGTCGCGCACTAAACCGAATCCTGAATTTGGGATACTCAAAGAAAAGCAGATTGCCGCTGATGCACAGTTAGCAATGTGTTCTCAACTGTTGAATGTTGAACGATTAAAACTTGAGCAGTTCAGGAGTGAATCCAACGTAGGAGCCAATGGTTATGTAGGTGGAGTTGCAATAGGAGGAGTATTGGGCAAACAGTTATTTGGAGGATTTTGGGGAACCGTCTTCGGTGGTGCGCTTGGTGCAGGAGCAGTTAAAGTATTCGATAATCTGACGGTGGACAAATTCGAGGCGGAGAAGCAACAGCGTGTGGCAAAACAGATGCAGATAGTTCACACCGTTCGCAAAAAACTGGACGAGTTGAATGGCTCACGATTGGGTCTGAGCCTTGAACAATCTAAAGTGGCGGCGTTGCTGACTTACACGGTACGCATCACCACCAACTACGGAACTATTCAAAGACGCCAACAGGAAATTACTGACTTCGATCAGCGCAAAGTTCAGTACGATCAGCTATGGCAGGAATATGAAAATGCTATGCAAGAGTACCGCGAAAAATTCGGTGAACTACTGAACGCAGATGCAGAACCGGACGAAACAACCGCCCCGCTTGTGGATGATCCTTCAATTCTTTCAGGGGCGCAACTGCTGCAAGGACGCGGTGGTGGAACCTTATTGTTTCAAGGTAAGTGGTTGACGTTTATTGGTGAACCTTCACGCACTTTTTCTATGGCGATACACGGTCCGTCTGGAAGCGGCAAAAGCCACTTGGCGGTGCAGTTTGGTTATTACTACAACATCATGCACGGCACTGTCCTGTATGTCTCCGGTGAAGAAGGACATTCCGATACCATGACGCGTAAGCTGTCCAAGTATGCAGACACTACTAAGATGAACGGTTACGATTTTGCCGACATCACTTCTAAGGAAGAATTGTTTAAGATTGTTCCAAAGAATAAATACCATTTAATAATTCTTGACTCGATCAACAATATGCGCATCGGCGCGGAGGATTTGCAGGACATCTGTGCGCACTACTGTTGTTCAGCTATCGTTGCGATTTGTCAGAACACCAAGAAGGGAGAAATTCGTGGAAGCTATGAAGTGGTTCACAACGTCCAGATAAAAATTCGCGTTGAAGATGGAATTGCTTACACCGACAAAAACCGTTTCAGGGATGACAAACCGGAACTGGAAGTATTCCACATCGGAGCAGTGCCGCCAGTGCCAAGGATCAGTGAACCGAAAATTATTCTGCTCAATCCACCTCCTACGCTTTCACCAAAACCGGAAGTGAAGATAGAGCGAAAGGATGAATCAAAACCTGACCCGAAACCCGACACAGACAAGGACGAGGATAATGATTTCCTGAATGGCTTGGACGACCTGAAACACATTCCGTAAATCACACAGGTAAACATCTGCAAATTTGACCCGCTCACAAGGCGGGTCTTTTTTTTGCGCGATATGTGGATTATCTATAGATCATCTGTAGATCGGATATGTAGATTATCTATATATCATCTGTAGATTACCTGTATATCTATAGATGATCTATAGATATACAATAGATCGTAGGCTGTGTGGTGATGCAGGTCGGAACAGGACTTGACAGGATAACATCTGCAAACTCCGCAACCTTGATCCTGTAGATGCAATAAAAAAGCGGTGCGCCTAACCCCTTAAACGCACCGCCAAACTCAAGGATGAGCTTTCTGCTGATGAACAAATATATCTAATCGAATCCTTGTGAGAAGAAATCCTTCAGGGAAATTCCGAGGCTCTTTGACAACCGAATTAACGTGGAAACACGCATATCCTCACCTCGTTCATAACGTGCATACTGGGCACTGGCAAATTCATTTTCATAAGCAAAAAACTCAGCATTGGTAAATCCCTTTGCTTTTCTCAATTCACGTAATCGCTTGCCAATCACAGCTAGTTCCTTGTCAGGATTCTTGGATTTACGGCTAATCGCCTTCTTTTTACTCATAAGCACAAAGCAAATACACACAGGTCGAATAAATAAGACCAGATAAGCACTGTATCTTTAAGACTAGTCCTTATAAGTACTGTATTCAAAAAGATTATATATTTGCTGAATAGTAATAGAATTAAAACAGCGTTTAGCTGTAGTTCTGCAAATGGAAAACTGGAAAATTTCAAAAGCGCAGGGATTACAAGTTACACGCTCGCGTCAAAGGCGCGGGCTGTGGACTTGTCCTGCGCATCGGTATCCAGTACCGCCATTGCGGACGATCCGCGTGTCCGCGCCCCCATTTTCATTTGCGGACATTGTGGATGCAGGACTTTACTGCTTCGGCAGTCCCCTCCTGTGCGTGTTGAACTGGCTTAATACGGGGTTAGGCGGTCAGAACAATTCCGAGAGGAACGGGAACACATGGGCACGACCACTGTTCCCGTTCGCACAGATTTTTATCAACGTATCGAAAAGGCATTCAGAAAGAAATTACAAGCGTTCGGATGAAAAAACGACGCGTTCACAAAATATTTTGACCACACAAATCTTGATGTGTATAAACACCATGAAGAAATGTTGTGGTTAGCAGATTGAAAGGTATACATTGCATTCAATGAAGAACGGTTGCTTATTCCCCCCGGCAATTGGTTCTCAATTTACCGGAGTAATCTGGTAGGTATAGCGAACGGGTCAATTGCTCATCAATTGACTCGTTCGACACTGTGTATGCGGAGTCACTTCAACTCCGTGTAGCACTGTGAAATGTGCGCTATCTCCAAAGTGAGGGATATGCGTTGCGGGGTAATGGATAATTCTAAAAAAACAAAAGTGGGGCAACGACCCCTACAATTCTTACGTGCATTATTTTCTGACTAAACATTATTTATTAATCAAAAAAACTAACTGACTACATGAAAATGATTTCTCCCTTGAAAGGAAGTAAAATACTTCTTCTCGCCGGAATGCTTGCGCTTAGTGTGCAAGGCATTTCACAGACCCCACAATCCACCGTATTACAAGAGTGGACTACGACAGCAGGCTCACAGAACTTTTTCCAAAACAGTGTAACTAAAATTGATGGTTCAGGCAATGTGTTAATTGCAGGAGCAACAATGAACAGCAGCGGAAATTATGACGCTCTCGTGGCAAAGTATTCTTCGGGCGGAACTCTGCTCTGGATCAATCAGTATGCAGGTAGCGGGAACAAAGATGATTTCGCATCGGCGTTGTTCTTGGACGCAAGCGGCAATGTGTACATAACAGGTGCTGTCACTAACACAGTAGGTGATAGTAGTAACGTCCTTACAGTGAAGTATAATTCAAGTGGTACACAACAATGGGCATCAACGTATCATGGCGGTACTGGCACCGATTTCGGCACCGGTCTGATCGTGGATGCGTCCGGCAATGTCTTTGTTACCGGCGCGAGCAATCGTGGCAGCACTAATAAGTTTGATGTAGTAGCGCTTAAATACAATTCCAGTGGCGCACAACAATGGGTGTCGTTCTATAACTACAACAATCTTAACGACGGCGGATATAAAATAGTCTTTTCGGGAAGCAAAATTGCAATCGGTGCCGGAGTGCAAAACAATTCCACCGATTATAAAATGGCAGCGCTGGTATACAATGCGTCAACAGGTGCGCTTGGGAGTTCGAGCGTGAGCAGCAGTTCAGGTATTGGGTTTGCGATGGTGTACGGTATAACATCTGATGCGAACAAAAATATCTATATCACAGGTAGCAAATCAAACACTGGCGTTGGACTTGATTACTATACGGTGAAATACGATAGCAATCTTGTAGTACTCTGGACAGCGACCTACAATGGTTCTTCCAGCTTAAACGATGAAGCGAAGGGGATTGTTATTGACGGGTCAAGTAACGTGTATGTAACAGGATATTCCACTACTTCCACACAAGGGAAAAATATGGTTACCATCAAATATAATTCAAGCGGCAGTCAGCAATGGACAAAAACTTACAACGGAAATCCGTCTAAGGATGATGAAGCCTATGCGATTGCCATTGATGGAGGCGGTAATCCCGTGGTGTGCGGTGCGACCAACAACGGTGTAAGCTATGATTACTACACAGTGAAGTACGACCCATCGAGCAACATTAAATGGGAGATGAGCTGGAACAGCGCAGCCAACAGATCTGATAGAGCAATGGACGTTGCCGTAGATCAAAGCGGTGCAGTTATTGTAACGGGTCAATCCATGACCGGGCCAACAACGTATGCATACGTTACAGTGAAGTATGCCGATCATTCCGTGCTAACTCCGACAGATTCAGAACCACTGCATCACGCATTCTTCTTTACTGCAAACAGGGGTCAGATTTTAGATACTGATGCTAAGGATGTTCCTGAAATAAAATACTACAATAAGGAAAATGCCGGGAAACAGATGTTGTATTTTACGGACGACCGTATCAGCTATGTTTACGTGAAACCTGACACAGCATCTACCAGCCCTGTCGATACATTAGAACGTATTGATCAAACGTGGACGAACTCGTCCACTGATAAAGTAATTTATAGCATGAATGAACGGGAGAATTATACAAGTTACTTTCTCGGTCAGCACACTGATGCTTATGCACGGATTAAGAATTACAATACGCTTTTCCATGAAGAAGTTTACGATGGAATAGATGTGATGTACTCTAACAACTCACGTGGCTTAAAGT
Organism: uncultured Chryseobacterium sp.; assembly: GCA_964447465.1. GTDB lineage: Bacteria > Bacteroidota > Bacteroidia > Palsa-965 > Palsa-965. Next base: position 22,522 of record CAYUTR010000012.1, on the reverse strand, counting down.
ATTATTACATCATTGCTCGCGGTGCCAGCACCGATCCACTGATGGAACACTACGAAGGGTATAACAGCATGTACGTAGATGGAAATGGAGATTTAGTAATTGAAGGAGTGTATGGAACCATGCGCCGACCTCAACCCAAGGTTTGGGAAATTACCAGTAGCGGTAGTACGGTTTCATTGGCATGGCAACCGACCTACAACGTTTCGGGTGATGATGTTACCTTCACTTTCGGATCATACAATACTGCTAACACTCTGATAGTTCAGATTGATTTCGGTTCAGGGCCTTCCATTGCGCAACCAAATCCCAACGACAACCTTGATTGGGCAACACACTATGGTAGCGTTGCATCTGGCACTGGAATTATCTACGATACCGAAACGGACGCAGATGGAGAAAGTTATTTTTCCGGATTTACGTATGCAACAAACTTTCCCGCAACGAACGGATTGTTTCAAACAGCCGGAGGTGGGAGTTCTGATGGCATCATTATGAAATTCAAGGCAGACGCCTCGTTGAAATGGGCCACATATATGGGCGGTTCATCTCAGGATGCGAAGTATCATATTGACGTTGACACAACAGGAAATGTTTATTTCGGTGGGCGCTCGATGGGAATGCAGCCAGTGAATTTACCCGGTGCCTACAACGATAACACCAACAATGGTTTGTTCGATTGGCATTTGGGAAAACTGGATACTTCGGGTACTGTCCTGCTTTGGTCAACTTACTATGGTGCCAGTGGTAATGATTTTCTAATGGACATTAAGGTAACTCCATTAGCAGATCGACTATACGTAATCGGTACTACGAGCGGAACAGGTTTCCCGATCAGAAACAAAACGGGCGCATACAACGCGGGTACAGGATCATCGGTGATTGCGGAGTTTGATTCAGCACTGGACACAACCTGGTCTGTGCGATTTGGAACGGGCGCTGCGATGGTTCAAGCTATTGACGGTGATATGAATGATGGATTCTTCATCACTGGATCAGCGGGAGCCAGTGGTAGTACAGTACCGTATGTCAATCCGTTGGGCGGGGCGTATTATGATAATGCTCCTGCGAATAGTAGTGACGAAATGTTTGTTTGTCGTTTGAACACTGTCGATACGGTAACATGGGGTACTTTGTTTGGTGGTACTTATTACGATGCAGGCCGAGATATAGTAAAGACGGGTAAGGATATTTACATCGTAGGTGAAACCAGCTCGCAGATCAGCAATTCATTCCCAATCATGGGCAACGTTTCTGCAGGTGAATACAAAGACAGCATCGTCAACACCAACAACCCTGATGCATTCATTGCAAAATTCAGTGTTGGAGGAATTCAGAAATGGACAACTTACTTCGGTGGAGTCGGAGCAGACAATGGTTATGGCATTACCGCAGATAAAAGCAGAACGGTTTACGTTACAGGTAATACCGCAAGTTGGGATTACGATACGATGTCTTACGGAGCGGCTTACATGCAAAGTCCAAATCTTGCAGCAGGGGAAGTATTTTTCGCTGCATTCTCGCCGACAAATGCGCTACTGTGGTCAACAGGTTTTGGAGGAGTACACTATGAAGGAAGCGCGGAACTTGCTACTTATGGAAATGAATGGTTGTACTTCGGTGGTCACTCAATGTCAGCAGCTACAACGTTTCCGTGGGATTATCCAACCGGAGGTTACGTCGACACAAACAAGACGAACACTACAGACGGCACACCATACGTAGGACGGTTTGGCATTCAGAACATCAACGTGTCGACTCCTTCGATTGAGCAACCAAAATTTGGATTGCAGTTATTTCCGAACCCTACCGATGGAACGGCGGGATTGCTCATAACAGGTTTGTATTCTGATGATATAGAAATCGTAATCACCGATATGCTCGGCAGAGTAGTTTCCACTAGGAAAATAGACGGTGTTTTCGGAACTTTATATGAGCCAATCGAAACAACCTTATGGGAAAGTGGCGTCTATGTTGTGACAGTTAAGACATCTCGCCACGGTACGGTGACCAAGAAATTAATAAAGCAGTAATGAAAAGACTTGCATTGATAATTGTCCTGTTGACTTTCCAGTTCTGTGCTCACGCTCAGAACTGGCAGTCAGTGGGTACACTGCGTTTCAATCACGAGGTTGATCAACTTTATTCAGATACTGCCACAGGTGAATTGTACAACACCGGAATGTACTGGATGTTGGATACCTTAAATGCTTATGGAATCTCCGTTTTGAATAGTACTGAGTGGGACTCAGCCTTTGTTAATCCCGGAGCTGTGACACAAAAGCGGATTTGCCGCTTTCAAGGACAGCTATATGTTTCTCGTAGTCCTTATTTATTTCGATGGAACGGTGCTTCGTGGGATACTGCTGCCAATGCGGTTGCAATTTATTCTTTGTTTAATGATGGAGACTCCGTCCTTTATATAACCGGGGACTTTAATTCCGTCAATAGTATTCCTGCCTCAAAAATCGCGCGTTTCGATGGCATCACGTGGTCGGCTATTGATACAACGATTTGGAGTGGTGGTGTAGGCTGCGCATTCCGTTATCAGGGTCAGATGTATTTCGGAGGAGTTTTTGATAATGCTTCACTAAATATATGGCGAATTGCACGTTGGGATGGTACAAACTGGTATTCAGTAGGTGGCGGGCTTACTGGTAGTGTAGCGTGGGTGGGCTGTTTTGAAGAATACAACGGCTACTTGTATGTGGGCGGCTATATGGAACTTGCTCAGGGACATCCGGGAAACTTTATCGCACGCTGGGACGGTAACACTTGGACTCAAGTAGGCGGCGGTATGTTTGGCGGTCAGGTGTTCAATATGCAGGTCTTTAACGGTGACTTGTGGGCGGTCGGTCAGTTCGGATATGCCGGCGGCGTTCAAGCATCGTATGTTGCGCGTTATGATGGATTGGATTGGTGCAGCGTAGGTGTTTTCGATAACGCAGTAATTGCAATCGAAATTCACAATGGAGAACTGTACATCGGTGGAAATTTTTGGACAGCAGATGGAGATAGCGTGAACAAGGTGGTGAAATGGATCGGTGGGAATTTTGCTGATTCGTGTGGACATTTTAATACTGGCATACAACAAACAGAACTTGAATTCACCGTCAACGTATTCCCGAATCCCTCTTCCACAACAACTACTTTTCAATTCTCAGGTAATTCGATACCACGTCAGATAATAATCACTGATCAACTTGGTCGTGTGATTTGGCGCAAAGAAACAACTGAGACGACGATTGAATTTCCCGCTTGGGAATTTCCCGCTGGAATGTACTTCTATTCAATTGTCGGTAGCGCAGTTAGTTCGACCACTGGAAAGTTTTTGATTGAACACTAGACGCCGCCTTTCGTGATTTTCACGTCTTAAGGTTGTCAGCAACCTCACAAATCCTAATGAGTAAGGTCTTCTTATCTGTTTTATTTACGTGCCTTTTTGCTATTAGCAATGCGCAAACTTGGTCGCCCGTCGGATCTGGAACAACCTTTGGGCAAGTCGAATCTATGTGCGTCTACAATGGCGAGTTATATGTCGGCGGATATTTTAATACAATGGGCGGCATTCCAGTTAACAGCCTTGCAAAATGGAATGGTACTTCTTGGGATTCTGTTCCCGGTATATCTGCTTTTCCGGGAATTCAAGTTGCTGATATGGTCGTTTGGCAGAATCAATTAGTTGTTGTTGGGAATCAGATTCACACGTGGAACGGCACGACATGGGGCAGTCTTGGAGGGTGGGTCAATGGCGGTCAATCCGGTGTTGAGGTTTTTAATACTGAATTATATATAACCGGAAATTTCAGTAATGCTGGTGGAACTCCGACAAGGGGTATTGCTAAGTGGAATGGAACCCAATGGGATTCACTTGGTGGACCGGGATTAAATACCAGTCCAGGCTATAGTGGGAATGATCTAATGTCCTTTAATGGAGATTTAATACTTACAGGAGGCTTCACTAGTGTCAATGGTGTTGACATGAGTGGAATCGCGGCATGGGACGGAATATTATTCGACTCTGTTGGTAGTCCCACAGCACTTCAAAGCGGTCTTCGACTAGTGTCTTACAACAACAATTTATATGTTTCTGGAACTGTACTTTTAGATAGTGTTGGACACTTTATTGGTCGGTGGAATGGACTGGATTGGGATAGCGTGGGTTTGGGCTTAAATCGTTCTCCAAGGTCGATGTCTGTTTACAATAACGAGTTGTACGTCATGGGAGAGTTTGATTCAGCCGGACAGCAACCTATTCTTGGAATTGCGCGATGGAATGATACAACTTGGAATTCTGTTGGAAGTGGCTTGGATTTGATGAACACGCATTTTGATACAATCATAATTGGAATTGATACATTTCTTTATCCGCAAGAGTTCATTGTGAGTTCTTGTGTTTACAATAATGAACTTTATGTCGGCGGTTTCTTTTCAATGATTGGCGGTGTTGCGGCAAACAGTATTGCAAAATGGCATGATGTAGGAGCAGCAGTTAATGAATCTCCATCAGTGAATACTGTCACAGTCTTCCCGAATCCTTCAAGTACAACTACGACTTTTCAATTCTCAGGAATTCCGGTCTTTCGTGAAATAATAGTTACGGATCAACTTGGTCGGGAAATTTGGCGAAGGAAAACTTCAGAATTGTTAGTTGAATTTCCCGCATTCTATTTTTCGTCTGGATTGTATTTCTATTCGATCATTGAAAATGACTCGCGTTTAACTACCGGAAAGTTGTTGATTGAACATTAGAATCGTTTTTATTTAACTAGTTTTCTTGTGCTCTCCCTGTAGCATAGCTTACACCATGTATCATGATTGATTACGGAATGTATAATGGCATTCCATATATGTCCTTTGGCGCATTGCCACTTCACAGGTTTATGAATATTGATATATTCTTTGGAAAGGAATTGCCCTCCACGTTCTGCGGCGACACGTTTCAAATCACTGATGCTGTATTTTCTCAATCGCTGTCTTGTTTGCTCCTGCTTACAAACCGCACACCACGCGCCAGCGTTTTTGATTCTGTTAGCAGAACCTGTGAACACATGCCCCTTTTTGCATTGCCATTTTAAAATTCGGTCTTTATGGATATACGTTTCAGCCAGACACTTCCCGCCTCGCTTTTTTGCAATCGCATTCAACTCGGCTAATACGTATTCTCGGTTCTCGATCGTGTTGCACTGACTGCACCAATCCCCTTTTAATAAGCGCATCGGCGTCATGTAAAACCTATGCCCGCGTTTGCACTGCCAATGAAGTTTTGGACGTCGATCCGAATATTGCTGCGTCAAACAAATTGCACCTTTCTTCTCGCCAATACCTTTGTAGTGTTCAAGAGTCTTTAGTCGCTTTTCGATAACGCCGCACTTTCTGCACCAGAAATTTTTCACGCGAAGATGTGCAGGAGTCATTTCAAAAGTATGTGCGCGTTTACACTTGAACTTTAGTTTTGTATTAATGTTTACGAACTTCGTCGAAAGACAAACGCCGTTTTTCTTTTCAGCGATTTTCCGAATCACTTCCAACTTTTCCTCGTTGACTTCCGCTTTATTGCACTGAACGCACCATCCACCCTGCTGAACCGTGCGGTATGGCATATCCCACGTATGCCCTTTACGACACATCCATTTGAGATATGACATACCATCAATGTATTCTTTACTCATGCATCGTCCGCCTCTAATGCGAGCAATTCGTTGAGCATCCTGAATGGTTAAACTTTTTACACCTGCCATAAAATATAATTGCCTTGAAGATACTTCAGATGGAAAACACTTCTAAAAAATCTCCCTTATATTAATATAAGGGAGATTTTTTATTTGAATCCCATCAAATCGTTCGGGTAACGATTTTCGAAACTGAACGGAAAGGATTATCTTTGGGATAGTTCTTTAAGAAAAGGGTACTGGTTGCGTTTTGGAAAACATCTGAAACAATCTGCGTACCATCTGCCAATTGACGCTTTACGCCCGCCATAAGGGCGTTTGGTTCTATTCCGTTACTTTCCCTCCTCGCGAATCCTCGCAACTAATAGAACCATAGGACTTTCCGAGCGTTTATCCGTTTACAAACGTTTGCTCCCGACTAGCGCGAACCCCATTATTTATATTGGTGGCATGTACTACCGTCTCTCTTCCTCACAGGAAAAAGAATTACTCCGCCTTCCCGAATCCGGAATGGGCTATCAGATTGTTGATGCAAAACGCGAAGGCACTGATATTACTGCCAAGTTCATTGTATTGAATGCTGAGATCGCCGTGGAGATGAATGAAGCAGCTCCTTTGTATGTGAAAGAAATTGCAACAGCTGGCTTCGGAAACATCATCGAAAAAGCGATGCCATTCCGATGGAAAATCATCAATGTGCTTCAGCAGGATTCGGAACTCAAGCCGGTTTCAATCGCGAATGTTGCGAAGCCGGAATTTCCTGATGGAGGAGAAATCTTTGTGCGGCGTTCTCTTTATCAAAACGACAAACGCATCGACACGATGAATAATTGTCTCAGAGCCGGAAGCTACACGACCACATTACCCGATTCAATGAAGCACAGAAGTTCATCCGACGATCCGTTGATTCAGTTAGCAATGGATCACGGTGTACGCGGACAATGGGGATTTCACATACGTCCGAAAAGAACAGATCCGCTTCAACGCGGAAAAAAGGATCCGCAAACCGGAGCGAAAGAAGTATTCTTTCAAAATGGAACTTCTTACGGTACGTTTCTGAAAAGAGAAGAGTATTCCCTGTTGACTACAGATTAATCTTCTTCAGTTTCGGATTTCTCCGCATCCAGCTCCGCACAAGATCATTCACATCCGGATGGTAAGGTGAACGACTTACAAAACCTTTGAGTTCTTCAGGGTTGTTTGCAGAATCTGCACCATCCATGTAACCGTAACCGGCGAAGTTCCCGTTCTCAATTAACAGCAATGCCTGTTCTTCATTGTGTCGTCCGCGATCGATGATGATAAAATCTCCACTGGCGATGAGAAATTCTTTCAGCACCTCTCCTGCCCGCTTGTTATACGATTCTGCATCTTCTTCTCCGCAGCAAATACCAACACATTTCTTCACCTGATATTCAAAACACTCGCGACCTTCATTGGTAGTTTTGTCTCCGTGACCAGCGAACAAACCGCACATGTGTAAACAGAGTTTGTGCTCATCGATCCACGCATTGAGAAATTCACGCGCTGAAGTGTAATTCGTATAGTGCTGTAAAGGTTGCTTCGCTTCTTCTGCAGGAACAATATCGAAGTTGATCACTCCATTTTTATCCCTGAACCATTCTACCGCATGGGTGAATGAAGAATTCTTTCTCGCGCGATTGAAGAACGGTTTGTGTTTCTTGATTTCTTCCGATTCGAGAAGCAATGCGATGAGTTCGCTGCCTGTCTTCACAAAATCTACATCGTACAATTCATTCTGCCAGCGTCGGGCTTTCGGTTCTTTGCTCGCAAAATGCTGAATGGCCCGTGAACGCATGTTGCGACTTTTTCCGATGTAGAGAATGTCCGCATCCTTTCCAAGATAATAATACACACCGCAATCTTCCGGGAGGCGGTTCAGAATTTCCAACTTCACGGCATCAACGCGTGAAGTGTTTATTTCGGAAAGACCTTTGCTCCGAAGAACTTTGTGCTCACTCTTTTTCGCGAGAAGAATGTCGAACAGTTTTGCAGTTGCAACAGCATCTCCTTCGGCGCGGTGACGGACATCATCGGCTAAATTTACTCCAACGTGTTCACAGATGCGTCCAAGGCTGTATGATTTTCTTCCGGGAATTAATTTACGTGAAAGTTTAACCGTGCAGAGCTGATCGCGTTTGAATTGGTAACCTAGTGAACGGAATTCCTCGCGGATAAATCCGTAATCGAAAGCAACATTGTGCGCTACGAATACACGATCCTGCGTGAGTTCGATGATCTGTTTCGCTACTTCGTAGAACTTCGGAGCATTCTCCACCATGTCATTCGTGATGTTGGTAATGCGCGTGATGTAATCCGGAATGAAACGCTCTGGATTGATCAGGGATGTCCAAACGTTCGTAACTAAGAGACCGTCGTGCTGCACGATACAGATCTCAGTTATTTTACAGCGCTCTGGAGAGCCGCCGGTGGTTTCGATGTCGATGATAGCGAACACTGGTACAAAGGTAAGAAGTGATGGGTGAATGAAAGCCGGGTGTTAGAATACCCGGAATGAAATTGCATATTTATAACATCCGGTTCAAACCTCCGTCTCCTGCCAAAACACGCAATTCCCGGACATGATCTGCAAGGTATTTCCATTAAATTTGCGCCAATAATACACCCATGAAATGAACAATTCTCCGGAATTGGAAGAACTGCGTAGCAAAATACAAGCCCTCGAACATGAGAATGCAATGCTGCGCAGAGATTTCACCTCGCTCAATAAAGGCGATACTGTTCGCGTTCCCGACGCGATTAAACCATTATTCGACAAAGCGCAGCAAACTGTTGGCGAGTACTTCTGCAATTTAAAAATGGATCCCACCCGGGGAACTATTGAGATCAACGACCAGCGCTACGTTCTGGTTCGTGCCTCCGCGCTGTCCAACGACTTTCTCGACACCGTCCGGCAATTATATTCTGATCGTGGTGACAAAGAAGCAATGACAATCGGCAAGAATTTCCTGTTTGACATTGCACATGTGATCGGTATTAATGATGCTAAGAATTTTCACCAGAAAATGAATCTTGATGATCCGATTGCGAAATTGTCGGCAGGACCTGTTCACTTTGCGTATTCCGGATGGGCATTTGTAGATATCCTGCCGGAAAGCTCACCTACGCCGGATGATAATTACTTCCTCACCTATAACCATCCATTTTCATTCGAAGCCGACTCCTGGATTCGTTCAGGAAAGTCTTCGGATACACCTGTGTGTGTTATGAACGCCGGTTATTCGTCCGGATGGTGTGAAGAAAGTTTTGGAATACCCTTAACGGCCGTTGAAGTTACGTGCAAAGCAAAGGGTGATGAACATTGCACATTTATCATGTCTCCGCCGCACCGGATCCAGGAACATGTTAACCGGTTTGCTGCCAATCCGCAATTGAAATCACAGAATACCAAAATCGTTTACGATATACCGACATTCTTTGAACGGAAGAAAGTTGAAGAAGAAATGCAGATTGCACGTCGCAAAGCGGAAGAATCAGACAGAGCGAAATCAGAATTTCTCGCCAACATGAGTCATGAAATCCGGACGCCGATGAATGCAATTATCGGATACGTTGATCTTATTTTGCAGGATAAGTTGTCTGAAGAACATCGCAATTATCTCGACACCGTTAAAGACAGCGGACACCTTTTGTTAAACCTGATCAACGACATCCTGGACATTTCCAAGATTGAGGCGGGACAACTTCTCATAGAGTATTCTGCCTGCTCGCTCCGCGACTTGCTTGATGCCATGGAACTTTCTACTAAAGGTTCCATTCTGAAATACAGGCATTCGATTTCATTGGTAAAACATTACCCTTCAGATCATATTAATTACGTGTTGGTCGACCCTACCAGGCTCCAGCAGATTTTACATAATCTGCTAAGCAATGCCGTGAAATTTACGAAGGCGGGTAAAATTGAGTTCGGTGCTGAACTCATCAATCCGGAGACGCTGGAGTTTTACGTTAACGATTCAGGAATCGGAATTGCAGAAAGTGATCATCAGAAAATATTTGAAGTCTTCGGTCAGGCCGACGCTTCCAGCACACGTGAGCATGGGGGGACGGGACTGGGACTAACCATTTCCAAAAAGCTGGTTGAGTTAATGGGTGGATCGATCCGTGTTGAATCGGAAAAAGGAAAAGGTTCACGATTTGTGTTTACACTTCCTTACAGGCCGGTCGCCGGAAGTTCCAAAGCAACTTTAACGGTTTCTTCCGAACCGATAATCACAAAGGACCTGTTGTTGGTAGTCGAGGACAATCTCATTAACCAACGTTTGACCAAACGTGTACTGGAACGGGAGGGATATGAAATAATCACCGCTAACAACGGGCAGGAAGCTCTTGACCTGTTTCGTGAAGTGGAAGAGATTAAACTGATTGTGATGGATATTCAAATGCCTGTGCTGGATGGATTGTCGGCGACCCAAGCAATCCGTGCGTATGAGAAAGAGAATAATCTTAAACGGATACCGATAGTTGCATTAACTGCTCATGCGATGAAGGGTGACAAAGAAAAATGCCTGGAAGCGGGATGTGACAACTACCTGCCAAAGCCCATCATGATCGATTCCCTGATCTCTACGATCCGGTTGTACCTACCGGTGACTACTTCTTAGCTACAGTCCGAGATAATCACAAGCGCTTATTTCTTTGCGAGTCTGGCTTTCGCATTACTTTCCTTCACCCGGAATTTCACAATCTTCTCAATGAGTTTTAACGGCATGGGTTCATCAATCGGAAACTGCACGGAACCTTTTCCTTGTTTGTACTTCGCGAGCGCTGTTTTAAATTCGCGGTGACCCGTTGGTGTTGCGTAAAACCCGATGTGTTTTTTGTAGCCCGAAAAATACACGAGTGCTTTTCCGTTCAGCTTGTAGGCCGGCATTCCGTACGAGATGAATTCTTCTGCCTTAGGTGCTGCCTTTTTGATAACAGCGCGAACCTGCTTCATCAGCTTTTGAGTTGATGGCGGATAGGTCGCAATACAATCGTCGACCGATTTGATGGACGCGTTCATACTGCAATTTACGAAAACGTTTTCAGGAAATAAGTTATTGCTGCTGTCCGTCGCGCAGTTCGCGGGTAAGTTTAGTAAAGCCGATTACTGTACCGTCATCGTCGTGCAATGCTGTGATGTGGATACTTCCCCAGAATACCGAGCCGTCCTTTCTTATCCGGCGACCGATGTGCGTTGCTCTTCCTTCTTTGACAGCAAGAGCAAGCAACTGCTCAGGTAGCCCTGCCTGACGATCGCTGGGCAAATAAAATATGCGGAAATTTTGTCCGATGATTTCCTTCTCCTTATAACCTTTTATTTTCTCCACCCCCACATTCCATGAAAGTATAGTTCCATCAACGTCGATCAGGATGATTGCATAATCCTGTACTTCTGCAATCATTTTTTTGTGCAGCTGAGTCAACAAGTCTTTCTTCTCCATCACCATCACCATCAGATTATTATTAGACTAACTGAGTGCAAAATTAATACCGCTATTGTAAATTGCATGTAGAATAAGTTCCCCAAACAGTTAAAAATTACCCTGTTCGTCAATGGAAGTTTACAACTGGTCGAGTAACTACTCCTTGAGCGCGCGTTCGATGTTCTTGTCGGGTATAACCCACCAAATGGCAGTGCCGATGAAAATTGAAGCTGATATAAGCGGAAACCAGAATGCGCAAACAATTGACACCACATACAAGAACAAGGAAATGATTCCCTTCTTTTCCTGTTTCTTCAGTGCCTCAATCAGTTTCGTTGCATGTATGTAATGCTTCATAATAGACAACTGCAGAAAGTAAAATGCAATTGAACAGAGCAACAGATTCATGCCGTAAACAGAAACAGGAATATGCCCGAAATGATTTTCTCCCATCCAGCCGGTTGTGAATGGGATCAGGGAAAGCGTAAACAAGAGTCCCATGTTCGACCAGATGATGCCGCTTGTGACGTGATGAACAGTATGCAGCAGGTGATGGTGATTGCCCCAGTAAATCGCCACAAACACGAAACTCATGATGTAACTGATGAACACCGGAACCAATTTTCCCAATGCAGCAAACGTTGCTTCGTGTGGAATTTTTAATTCCAGAACCATGATCGTGATGATGATGGCGATAACACCATCACTGAATGCTTCGAGGCGGGTTTTGGTCATCGTGAATAAGTTTAAGGTTAACAGCTCGCTGTTCCGAAAAACCGGAAACCATGAATCGCTAACAAATGTTATTGACTGCCTACTTATTAAGCCGGTAGACCCTTCTTCTTCGAAAATCTGGAGAACAGATTTCCTAATCCATCGATCAGCTTGCGAAGGATGTCGAAGTACAAAGTGATTGCCATAACGAGCGACATTCCCCAGAGAACACAAAGGTTCACCCAGAATGTATCGAAGTAGTGACCGAAAATTTTCTTGCGTGGCGCGAAGAAATGTGAGTTTCCTAAATCGCTTTGGAAAGGCTCAAGGAATACAGGATCTGCACGCTGGATCAATCGACCATCCTGCTCAATGATCTTGTTGAACTCATTGCCGTTGCGGACAAGATTCGCCATCGCTTCGTTCATGTAATCGTTCTTCAGCTTCACGAATGCGGTCTTCTGGTCTTCCGTCTGGTTCTGATCGCGAATTGCTTTATCGCGCGCTTCACTGTTCGAGTTGAATACTTTGATGTAAACCGAATTCACCAGGTTCAGGTAATTGCGCATGTCGTTCGCATTCTCCGTGCTGAATTTCGCAGGATCACATTCCGCCACTTTCTTCTGAAGCGCTTCCAGCTGTCCCATCAGCGTTGATGAAATTGTAGCAATCTTCTTGCGTTCAATCGAAAGCTCTTTCAGGCGCGTAAGGTCTGTCGCAATCTCATTTATGATAAGTGTGATTCCGTTATGCTGTTCTTCCCATGCTTCAGCCGGCGTCAATTCAGAATCCGGATCGGCTGTTACCAGTTTTCCATTTACAAAATTCTTAGAATCCGTTTCGCACTTATCGATCTTGCCGCGAAGATGTGGTATCCAATAGTTCTTCCGGAAGTCGGCGATACTCATCATCTCGTCGTAACGGTAGAACTGCTTCTCGTATTCGTTGTTCTTGAACTGATTCACCGCCAATGCTTCGAATGCCCAACGTGAAGCCATCATTTCACCGGCAACAGGAACTGTGCTCTGTGAAGTAATGTCCGGATTCAGTTTTTCGAATTTCACGATTACACCCGACAACAAGAGCTGAGGAATGATCAGGAACGGAATCAGAATGTAAATCGTAACCGCCGAATTGAATGCTGACGAAATATTCAGTCCCAACATATTTGCGAAACACGACGTGGTGAAGAGTACCAGCCAGTAATCGAACCACATTCCGTGAATGCCCAGAACAAAGTTTCCAACAAGAATGAATGTGAATGTCTGGATCGCAGACAACGTAAACATGATGAAGATCTTTGAAAGCAGGTAGCTTGAACGGCTCAGGTTCAGGAACGACTCGCGCTTCAGGATTTTTCTATCGCGGATAATTTCTTCTGCAGAAACCGTAAGGCCGATGAAAAGTGCCACAACTACCGACATGAACAAATAAGCAGGCATGTTTTCGTTTGCACGGAACACATAACCGTCTTTGTTCGACACGTCTGTATTCCAGAATTTCACCAGATACGCCAGGATGAACGCCAACACCGGAGCTTCCAGCATGTTGATGAGCATGTACTGTGTATTCGTAAGCTTCGATCGTACGTCACGCGTTGCGAATACAACAAACTGTTTGATCTTGTTCGGAATGTTGAACGTACTTTCCGGATTATCTGTAGAAGGTGGCAGTGAGTCCTGCTTCTCTTCGATGTGCTCTTTGTAAAATTTATTCCACTCGCTTGCAGAAACTTTACGGTTACGCGTAGGATTTCCGTATTCATCCACCACTTTACCTTCGATGATGTTGAAGATCTGTTCCGGGTTTACGTTACCGCAAGTTGGACATTCACTTTCATCGCTGTTGACGTGGTTTACCATCTTCTTGAAGTAAACCACTGCATCAACCGGGTTGCCGTAATAAATCGGATAACCACCTACGTCGAGGATCAGAAGCTTATCAAACATCTTGAAGATGTCGGAAGAAGGCTGGTGAATTACAACGAACACGAGCTTGCCTTTCAACGCAAGTTCCTTCAATAAGTCCATGATGTTCTCCGAATCGCGGGATGACAAACCTGAAGTAGGTTCATCCACGAAGAGAACAGATGGTTCACGAATCAGTTCGAGTGCGATGTTCAGACGTTTACGCTGACCACCGGAGATTTTCTTATCAAGCGGACTTCCAACTTTCAGATTGCGTGCCTGGTCAAGACCAAGATCTGAAAGAAGCTCATCAACTGTTTTTATAATTTCTTGTTCGCTCCAGTTTCCGAAGCAAAGCTTTGCGTTGTAGAATAAGTTCTGGAATACAGTCAGTTCCTCGATGAGAAGGTCATCCTGGGAAACGTGTCCGATAACACCTTCAATCTTGTCTTTCTGACTGTGAATATCAATTCCGTTAATAAGCACTTCGCCTTTCGTTGGCGATTCATTGGTGTTAAGTACATTCAGGAGCGTTGATTTACCTGCACCTGAACCACCCATGATTCCGATCAGCTTGCCGGATTCTTCGTGGATATTTACGCCGCGAAGACCAAGCTTGCCGCCTTTGAAAGCGAACTCGATATTATTTGCGTTGAACGTGATGCGCGTGCGCGTACCACGACTCATGTATGCGCTGATGATATCGCTGTAATAGATCGGCTGCACTTTAGAACTACGCAGTGATGAACCCGGTGTGAGAATGTACACCTTGTTCGGAATCATTGCCTGTCCGTTCAGGTTAAGCTCAGTACCACCGAAGTAACGGCACGCGTACATGCTTACTGAAGGAATGTGTAACGCAACCACGCTACCCGCGCCCATTGAATCTACAAAGATGTGATGAGCGTAATCGAATTTCTGTTCGGGTTTGCCGTCGACAACGAGGAACTCTTCTTTATCGGGCATAGCTGCAATGTCTTTCTCAACGAAAGCACGCATGCGGATAAACTCTTCGTTCTCGATGTTGAATGTTTCAGAAACAGTCTGAACGAATTCAAGTTCCTGTTCCGAAATTTCATTGCTCGAGTGAATGAACTCAATCAGTCGCAACAACACAACTACTTTCTGCTTCTGCGCAAGTTCCTCGTTGATCTGTGTACAGATGCGGAGAACTTTTACAGATGCAAGTGAAGTACGTTTTGCGCCGCCATCTTTACGTTTTGAAACCTGGTGATGCTGCTCAAGAAAATCATCGAACACACGCAGATATTCATCAACGAGATCAAGACTAAGCTGTTGTTTGAGGAACGACTCCACGATACCACGACTCGCTGACGTAACGCCATCAACTTTCGCAATGATTGCGAAGAGCTGCATTAGTGCTTTTAGTATGCGTTCACTCATAAATTACCGTGGTGGCAAGAATGCTTAAAAATAGAAAAATAATCCGATGTGCAGATGTGTAAATGTGAGTATCCTTCGACAAGCTCAGGACAAGTGTGCAAATGCAATGCGTGAATTTGTTACTAATGAAAAAACCCTCGTTTAAGCGAGGGTTTTTGACGACGAAAATTGTCGAGGATTATTGCTTGAAACCAACCAATACAACTGCGCAACCTGACTCTTTTCCAGAGGCTGGGTTCAGAGTAGCCGTGATAGCGACTTCAACAGTAGTATTAACTTTGAAATCCCAATAAGGAGCATTGTTATGCTGACTGTTGGTGTAGATCATATCGCGCTGACCGGTATTCGGGTCGTACGAGTACAAAGAGAAGATGAGGTTGCCTTCAGTTTCGCCGGTTGCACCTGCAACACGATATGTTGTACCTGCGAAGAAAGTAGCATGAAATTCAGCATCCTGTCCGGCGGTAATAAATGCACGGTACGTCTGTCCATCAGAAACAAATGGAGCAACGATGTGAGCAGCACACATTTTTGCTGTGTTGCCACACATTTCCTGTGCGTTCGTATTCGGAGCTACTGCCGTAATTCCTGCAGCGAGCAAAATAGTAAGTCCTAGAATCTTCTTCATAAACGTGTCGTAGGGATTCCGATAGCTATCGGGATCAGTTAACAATATAGTTACGTACCGCAGTTACTTTATCGAGCAGAGCCGCGAGGAGTTCAGGAGAAATTTTCACTTCTGTATTCCCTCCGATGGTTGTTGTTTTCGCACCCTCATCGTGAACCGGATCAGCAAAAGTGTATTTGATTTCTACTTTCTGGTATTCTGCATCCAATGCTTCCATCAACACAATAAGATCTTTGAACTCTTCTTTCTCGCACTCACGAAGCAATTTCACGAGTCCCGCAGAAGTTGTTTTCTGTTCACCGATACGCACCGCCATGTCCTGATTTGCAGCAGGATTTGTCTTGTACGTGTTCAGTGCGAAGTACATACTTTCGATCCAACCACCAGCGAGAATCAATGCTGCAAGGTGATCCTGATCGCTTTCGCGAAGGAAGTTATCACTGCGGCGATACGCTTCACCAACTAATGACATTACAGAATCTTTATTTGCGATGTTATCGCTGAAACGCTTCATCAAAGCCGGATCGAAGCTGGAAGTAATTTTCAGCTGATCAGCAAGCGTGTTTACTGTCTTGTAATACTCGAGTGCATCAGGAGTGTTGTTGTACATCGTGATGTATCCGAGATCGGCACCATATACACCAAGGTTCATTGCCTGTTTCATGCTCTCAGTATATTTAGAGAGACGATCAACAGGATTCAGCATTTCCTTGTTGTAGTTTGATCCGCTTTTCTGGATCATACTCGCAATCATCATTGGAGAAGGCATCATGAAATTCTGGCCTTTCACCCTGAAGTTGGTCACGTCGATTGTATCCTCTGGGATTGTTGTATCGCCAAGAGGACCATCAGGACCGGGAGAACAAGCAGTCATAGCAGCGAAGGCAATGACCGTAACCGCAGCAAATCTGAACTGTAATTTCATCGAAATCGGTATCGTTAAGTAGGGTGTTTTAAAAGTCGACGCAAGTAAGGCAAAAAATGGGAATTTTCAAAAAGAAAGGGGGTTTTGTCCCTGCTAAAAGCCGGTTGGTAGTCGGAAATTTACACTTAACCCTGCAAGCGTTAAACCCTTGGAGGGTTAACCGTGCAAGCCTTAAGTCCTTGCGGGGTTGTTCAAAACCTGAATGGCCGCCCCAGTTTTTTGGTCAGGCAATCCCCTACTTTTAGCCGAATAAACGCGGTTTTATGAAGCTAAACAGGCCACTTTTAACGCTGATTTCGGTGTTTTTCTTTTGGGGATTCGTTGCAGCAGGTAACGACATTCTGATTCCAGTATTCAAGGACAAACTTCATCTGGAACACTGGCAGTCGCAAATGATTTCCTTTGCCTTTTACGTTGCATATACCGTGGGCTCCATTATCTACCTGCTTATCTCGAACGCAATGGGTAAGGATCTGCTGGGCAAAATCGGAAGTAAAAATGGCATTTCGCTTGGATTGCTTATTTCGGCTGCCGGAACTTTGCTTTTTTATCCTGCTGCTGAGTTAGAATCATTCGGAATAATGATCACTGGCTTGTTCGTGGTTGGTTTAGGATTTTCTTTACAGCAAACTGCGGCTAATCCACTCGCAATACGCATGGGCGATCCTTCAAAAGGTTCGCAACGTCTTAGTCTTGCCGGAGGAATCAACAATGTTGGGTCAATGCTCGGTCCAATCTTGATCAGTATAGCAATTTTTGGCGCTGTCGGTGGAAGTTCAGGATCGCTTCCAGGAATCGAAAGTGTAAAAATACCTTACCTGATTCTCGGTGGTGCGTTTGTTCTGGTGGCAATTATTTTTCGGTTTTCGAATATTCCTGATCAGGTTGAAGACAATACGGTGAAGCAATCAGAAGGAACAGCAACAGTAGATCGTGGCAGTGTTCTGAAATACCCACAGCTAGTCTTCGGTATGATTGCCATTTTCGTTTATGTAGGTGTTGAAGTGAGCACTGCCGGCAATCTTTCTGAATTCATTAAACAGAAAACAGGAATCAAAACAGAGAGTGTTGGACCATATATCGCATTGTTTTGGGCGAGTTTAATGGTTGGGCGATGGACTTCCTCTGTTGGCACCTTTCCCATGGGACGAAGCATGAAGCAAGTGATGAACTTTCTGGTTCCGTATCTCGCTTTCGGGTTTTTCCTCTTAGTCACAAGTATTGCAGGACACAATGTTGGATCACTCTACGTATATGCTGCTGTGATACCGGTTCTGATCTTATGTGATATTCTCAGCAAAGGGAATCCAGCACGACAACTTCTGATTTTTTCTTGCGCCGGCATCCTTGCTTTAATTATCGGAATTTTCTCCAGTGGAATGGTCAGTGTTTACGCATTGGTAAGTGTTGGTTTATTCTGCAGTACGCTTTGGCCTTGCATCTTCACACTTGCAATCGGCGGACTTGGAAAATATACGAATAAAGGTTCGGGCCTGCTTATTATGATGATTATGGGAGGCGGAATAATAAGTGTGTTGCAAGGTGTACTTGCGGAAGACTATCTACTCGGCATTCAACATAGTTATTGGGTAGGTGTTGCTTGCTTTATTTACCTGGCATGGTATGCTGTCAAAGCAAAAAAAGAACTCCACGCACAAGGAATTGATTTTGACAAGAAATCAGAAGCCGCGCACTAATTCAACGACTCCAGACACGCTTTGATCTTCCCGAAATCAGGAATGTCGGAAGCATTCTCGAGTACTTCTGCGTAACGCAGAATTCCGTCTTTGTCAATGACAAATGCTGAACGTTTTGCAACACCGCGGAACTGCATCGCACCGAACACTTCGTATTTAGTATCGTAAGCTGTCATAGCTTCTTTGTTGAAATCAGAAAGCAATTCCATGTTGAGATTCTGTTCCTCTTTGAACTTCAGGTTGCAATAAGGAGTGTCGACAGCAATGCCGAAGACTGTCGCATTCATGTTGTCGTAGTAAGAAATATCGTCGCGGACAGAACACAACTCTTTCGTGCATGTTCCGGTGAATGCATACGGAATGAAAAGCAACAGCACTTTTTTTCCATTGAAGTCGGAAAGCTTAACGAGTTCTTTCTTGGTATTGTAAAGTGCGAATTCCGGTGCGGGTTGTCCTACTTGCGGCATAATGTTTCAGATTAGAGTCCGAAGGTAAGAATCATTGAACACCCCGAACTGTGAACGGTGAACTGTTTAACTTTGAACGTGCGAACCGCTTCAGCATTCTTCTCAAAACTCTGCATACCACTCATTTTGCTGCTGTGTGTATGGACATCATCCAACTTAAAGTGGAGCGAAAATGGAAGGCGAAGTGTTGTCATTTCCGACGGCAAAGGCTATTACGGTTACCTACCTGCAGTTTTTGTCTATCATGATTTAAACTTCACGTGGTTCGACACCATCGAATCAAAGTATTACGACGAGAATACGTTTTACGATTACCGCTCCGGTGCAAACGGTCAAACGATTGACAAATATTTCTGTGGTGTTGCGGTGATGCAGCTTCCGTTTTTTCTTGCCGGACATGCAGTCACATTAATGAGCGATCAACCTGCAGATGGATTCAGCAAGTGGTACATGATTTTCACTTGTCTCGGTGCAATTTTCTGGCTGGGAATCGGACTACTTTATCTCCGGAAATTTCTCACGCTTCACGGTGCGAATGAAGGTCATTCGGCATTTCTGCTTTATGTGATTTGCTTCGGAACAAACCTGTTCTATTACACGATCATTGAGCCGTGCATGTCGCACCTCTATTCTTTTTCGCTCGTGTGCATGTTTTTATACTTCGGCAAGAAATGGATTGACGGCAACGATAAAACTGCGGCGTTGAAAGCTGCTTTGGCATTCGGCATGATTGCACTAGTGCGACCAGTGAATATTCTGATTGCGATCTGGCTCGTATACGAATCAGGTGGTCTCCTCCCGATCTGGAAACGAAAACTGGAACTGTTGAAATCAACGAAGCACCTTGTACTCTCTGCGGTCTTCGTGCTTGCTCCGTTCTTTATTCAGATGATCATCTGGAAAATTCAAACTGGAAACTGGTTTGTGAATTCGTACGGAGAAGAAGCGTTTCATTTCACGCAGCCGCACGTGATTGATTTCCTTTTCAGTTATAAGAAAGGAATGTTCGTGTACTTACCGATTACCTTGATCGCGTTATTTGGACTGATTCCGCTGTGGAAAAAAGAAAGTGGTAAGGCGTTGATCGCATTTGCGTTCCTCGCAATCGTGATTTACATTTTATCCTGCTGGTGGATGTGGTATTACGGAGGCAGTTTCGGAACACGAGTGATCGTTGAATTTCTACCAGTGTTTGCACTTCTGCTTTATCACTTGCTCAAAGGAATCAAACTTCAGGCGGTGAAAATCGGTGTTATCTCACTCGTTGTAGTTTTAACGCTGTTCTGTCAGTTCCAGACCTGGCAGTATCGGTACTATATTATACATTGGTCGGAAATGACGTCGGAGAAGTATTGGGATGTTTTCGGCACCTTTCCATGATAATGCGTTGATCAAATGAATAGAGCGAAAAAAGCACATTGGTTAGCCGTAATTATCTTTTTGTTCGCGATAGAATATTGCTTTGCGCAACAAAACGACACGGCGGGACCGATGACGAGTGAGCAAGCTATTTCAATTGCACAGATGGAAGGAAAACGCTGGTACCGGAACGATGGGAAGTGGATTGCAGGCGCAATTTATGACACGACCAGTGCAACGTGGACAGTAACCTCAGCGAAGCACAAAGAAAAAAAAAGGATTACCCCATAAGCTACCGTACACAAAGTATAGGTGCAGGGCGGTGACGATCGATGCGAAAAGCGGTGCTGTACTCAACCATTACAGGTACAAACGGAAGTATCTGAAGTACCCTGCGCACATCTAAAGATTCCCACTACTTCACAGCAAAAAATACCTCCAGCACTTGCGCATCATTTGAAAGCGCTCGTGCACGCGGAGGAAGTCCGTTTACAGATACAATCGTGTAGTTACCATCAGTACCCGTTACAGTTCCATTGCTCGTTGGCGACCAGTTGTAGTTTGTTCCACCATTTGAAACTGCTGTTGCATTAATAGTAACGTTCGATCCACAGCAAACACCATTGTTGACATTTGTGAACAATGTTATTGGCGCCACCACAACTCCATTGGTATCAACCGGATTCATCGCAAACACTTTTGAATTCGTATCAACAACAACCGGCGCATTTCCATCTACCACCTGCATTCCGTTATTTACAGGAGCTGGTGTGATTTGGATATTGTCATCCGGAACAACAACATTCTGCGGTGCAGGTTGGATTACGTTTTGATCAGGCTGTACAACGATGTTGTTATTGGTTGCTGGATTTTCCTTTGGCGCTTCAGGTGCAGGCTGAACATTTTCCTGCTTCACAATCGGTGTTGGTTGTTCGTCATTCAT
>CAYUTR010000012.1:0-1259 GCA_964447465.1 uncultured Chryseobacterium sp. | reverse complement strand
GTGCAGGCTGAACATTTTCCTGCTTCACAATCGGTGTTGGTTGTTCGTCATTCATCAGATTGGTAATAGTAATGATTCCAGCAATGATGACTACCGCTGCAATGCTGATACGCACCGCCGGAATGTCAAAACGCAGGGCTCCGCTCATACGAAACCACAATCCACTCCACCACATCGCGCGACGTTTCTTCTGCTCTTCACCGAATGCGTGTAAAAGATTTTCACGCACGTCTGCCGATGGAACTAAATCCTGATCGTGCACACCACTTACCGTTTTCAACTGATGCACCATCGCGAACATGCGCTCGTATTCACCCTGTCCGCTAAGTAAACTACTCACATCAGCCTGCTCGGCCGCTGAAAGCTGGTTCCACGATTTTGTTCTGAGCAATTGCTCAAGGTCCACGTTGCTGTTTTCAAATTCTTCTCTCATCGCATTTCGTTTTTCTCCGGCGCGTAGACTTTCAATCGGTCCGACAACTTCCGCAGTGTATAAAACAATCTTGACTTCACTGTTCCTTCCGAGATATCCATGATATCCCCTATTTCTTTTATTGACAAATTCTCTTCGTAGCGTAGCACAAAAACTGTGCGTTGACCTTCATCCAACTTGTCGAGTTCAGTACCCAAACTATTCATGAATGCTTTCCGGTCAATTCTCTTTCCGGCATCAACATTATCACTCGTCAACATTCCGCTCACACTTTCAAATTCCGTTGGCTTGCGGATTTCCATCTTGCGGTATTCATTCTTGCACATGTTGTGCGCAACGCTGTACATCCACGTTGAAAATTTTCTTGTCAGATCAAACGAAGCAGGCTGTTTGATGATCTTCATGAAAAAATCCTGCACAAAATCTTCTGCCTTCTCCCTATCGCGCCACAACATGCGATGAAAATACCGCATCAGTGCCGGTGAGTAACGTGTGTAAATAGTGTCGAACGCACGCTTGTCACCACGCGCAACCCTCGACATCAATTCCTCGTCGGCCAGATTTTTATATGTGCTTCCGAACAGGTTCACTCTTCGCTTCGCAGGGGTTCGTCGTATCCGGCACGTTGACGGATGGCAATTGCTTTCGCGCGCAACTGGGCTGCACGGTTTGGATTTCCTGCAGTTGTATAGCTATCAGCAGCTATGAGCAAAGGCAGGTAGTAGTTCATTTCGAGATTGTCGGCGTAGAACACATCGAAATGGTTACTGCTCTTCACCGCCTTCCCCACATTGTCGAGCTTGAATTTCGTTCCAACGTTATCGCG
>CAYUTR010000011.1:0-36371 GCA_964447465.1 uncultured Chryseobacterium sp. | reverse complement strand
GAAACTGATATCCGCAAAGAGCGCGATTTTCTTTATTCGATTGTAGAGAACAAAGATTTCAAAGACATCATCTTCGTGAAATCGAATTCGCGCCTGGTGAAAGTCCGCACGAAGGATATTTACTTCATCGAGGCTTTGAAAGACTACGTTGTGATCAACACGCTCAATGCGCGTTACACGATTCACTCTACGATGAAAGACATCGAACGCAAACTTTCTCCGAATGAGTTTGTGCGGGTTCACCGCTCATTCATTGTGCGTATCGATAAGATCGTTGCAATTGAATCGCCGAATCTGCTGCTCGAAGACGAAAAGAAACCGATTCCTATCGGAGGCTCTTATAAAGATGAGCTGACGAAAAAGATCAACCAGGTATAAAAAGGAATCCCGCTGAAAGGTGGGATTTTTTATGACCAATATTTTCGAAAAAAATCGACTCGCCTAGCGAGTGTTCGTCAGTTGGAATAAAAAATTCCGCCCGGGATTATCAATGGTTTGCTCGCCCTCCGTAGATTGCAACTGTAAAGTGATTCGCTGATGCTAAAATACCTCCTCGCACTTCTCGCTGGTGTAGCCACACTTTTTGCGCTCACATTTATTTCGGCGGAAATGACTGTCCATTCTGGTGCACAGCTCGGCAAGTATCTCATTGCGCTTCTTACGCTTGCAGCTGCGAGAGGCACCTATGTGTATTTCAGGAACAGAGATCGCGAAAGAAACTTTGGTTCAACACTACCGTCCGCAGCCGGAAAACGCGACATTAAAAATTTCGAGAAGATTTTCCGGCACATTGATTGTGCCGCCCTCGGAATAACAGAAGTAATTGTTGTTGAACGCGAAGACAGCAACGAAATTGGATTCTACGTGGGTATCCGGAAAACGAACGCAGAACCTCTTGACGAAGAATTTCTGCGCGCAGAAATGCACGAGGTATTTTTCCCGCACATCACATTTGAGTTTATAGATCTTGATAGCGACAGAGGAAAATTACTCTTCGTGAGCGGAGTGAAAATAAACCTTAAGGCTTAACGACCGGCTACCGCAATCAACTTCGTTTCCGTAATTCCATCGTGCTTAATCTCCGCGATGTAAGTTCCTTCTGCAATAGAAGAAAGATCAACAGAAACAACATTGTTCACAGCTTGTGAATTTTGTGTGAGAACTGCTTTTCCGTCGAGGGAATGCAGCACTACACTTACTTCAGAATTTTCGAGAGAAGCAAAAGTAAAATTCACAGCAGTTGTTGCAGGAACCGGATAAGCGCCCACCTGAGAATCTTTCTTTGGAACTACAGGCGCATCAAGAGGCTGTCCTATACAACGAAAACTTCCCGCCTGGAGAAACACTCCGGAATCAAATGCTTCATCCATTGCATCGCCAACAATAATTTTCAGATGATAGGTTTGGCCGGGAATCACCGGGATAATAGCCATCATGTTGGTTGTTGTTCCATCATATTGGAGATTCGTATCGTTGGTATTGTCGACATAGTATGCACAATTGGTACAAGGACCCGTGTTGTTGTAGCCGTTGTTAATACTGTCGATACATACGGGTGTTGAACCGTTCGGCAGCACCGTCATATTTGCGCCGAAATAATTTCCTCCTGCAGGATTCGCACCTGAAACGAAAATCCCGAACGCATCATTAAACGAATTGATAAATTCAGGATACTCTTCAGATCCGAACACATAATTGAAATACAACGTGTCATCTGTAGGCACGCAATCCATTTCAATCATGCAGACATCATAAGTTGCATACGGGCTGATAGAGGTAAGGTCTGTATCATTAAATCCGGTTCCGTTGCTGATGCCGCACGCTGGCGAATTGTTCGGTCCAACCACGAATGATGCGTCGCCGGTGGTTAAAACGAATCCGCCGTTCATCCCCAACTGTGTATTGATTGCTGTAAAATACCCGTAAGAATTTGCGCTGCCGGTTACAACAACGTTCGACATTACCACGCCATTTCCGCTAAGGAACGTCGCGATCTGTGAAGGAGAACCGGCTGGCGAAACCGTAACCTGTGCAAAAGAAATTGCAGAGATAAATAGCGCTGAAGCGAGTAGTGATTTTTTCATGTTTGGATGTTTTGCCAATGAAAAGATAGGAAAAAAATCCATTTAAACCTTCAAGGTTTTTAAAACCTTGAAGGTTTAAACCTAGCGCTTACGGTTTTTCCCGCCCTTCGCGCCGAAATTTTTCACTTTACTTCGTCCGCGCTTGTCGTCTTTTTTTCCGCTTCCCAATTCATTTGCAGGATTCCAGAGTTCAGGTTTCGTAGGATGAAATTTTCCTTCCCGCTCTTCGCGTTCGCGACGGGTTTCCGGTTCTTTTTCTTCAGTCGGCTTACGTGAAGTTCCTTCGCCCTCTACAATTTCAAAATCAATCTGCTTCTTGATGAGATCAGCTGATTTGATGCGGACGTAAACTGTATCACCAAGCATGTAGAGTTTTCCGTTACGCACTCCGCGCAAACGATAACTTTCCTGCTCGAATACGTAACGATCGTCGCGCATATTGCGAACGTGTATCATGCCTTCGCACTTGTTGCCTTCGAGTTCCGCAAACAATCCGAATTCCGTAACGCCGGAAATAAGCGCCGGGAATATCTGACCGATTTTGTCCTGGAGAAACTGAACCTGCTTGTATTTAATAGATGCACGTTCTGCTTCTGCAGCGAGCTTTTCTCTTTCAGAACAATGTTTACACTCTGCTTCGAGTGTTTCAATTTCCGGAGGCTGCACTTTTGTATTTCCTGCATCGCGATCGAGATACAATTGCAGTAAACGATGTGCGAGTACATCCGGGTAACGACGGATAGGAGAAGTAAAGTGTGTATAAAACTGAAATCCTAATCCGTAGTGACCGATGTTGTTCGTGGAGTAAACCGCTTTCGCCATTGTGCGGATCGCGAGTGTTTCAATCATGTTCGCTTCCGGCTTGCCCTGTACATCCGCAAGAAGTTTATTGAGCGACTGAGAAATTCCTGTACTGCTTCCGGCGTTGAGTTTGTATCCGAACGTGCTAACGAAATTCGAGAACTCAGAAATCTTATCGGGATTCGGCGTTGCGTGAATACGGAAAACAAACGGGCGGCGATTGTCGACTTGTTTCTTCGGAGTTTCACCGGCTTTCCGCTGAAGAGAAACGTATTCGGCCACCCGACGGTTTGCCAGCAACATGAAATCTTCAATGAGCTGGTTCGAATCTTTCATCACTTTGAAATAAACGCCGGTTGGATTTCCGGCTTCGTCGAGATGAAATTTTACTTCTTCGCGATCGAACGTAATCGAACCTTTCGCCATGCGCGCAGCACGCAGCTTCTTCGCGATTTTATCGAGCACGTGGATTTCTTCTTTGTGATCACCTTCTCCGCCTTCGAGAATCGCCTGAACTTCTTCGTAAGTAAATCGTCGCGCAGAATTAATGACCGTACGACCAAACCACTCGTGATGAATTGTTCCTTCTTCGTCGAGCTCAAACACGGCGGAGAAAGTTAATTTCTCTTCATTCGGTCGAAGTGAACACACGAAATTGGAAAGTACTTCGGGCAACATCGGCACAACGCGATCAACGAGATAAACGGATGTTGCACGAATGATTGCTTCTTTATCGAGCAGCGTTCCCGTGTGCAGGTAATGCGAAACATCGGCAATGTGAACGCCTATTTCCCAATGACCATTGTCGAGTTTTTTAATCGACAACGCGTCATCGAAATCTTTCGCATCGAAAGGATCTATTGTGAATGTAAGCGTCGAACGGAAATCGCGACGCTTTGCAATTTCCTCTTTCGTAATTTCAATCGGAATCAAAGAAGCAACACGTTCGACGTCTTTCGGAAACTCATAGGGCAATCCATACTCCACCATGATCGCGTTGATCTCGGTATTATTATCTCCCGGCTCTCCAAGTACAGCGGATACTTCTCCGTGTGGCAGATCGGAATAATCTTCCCAATCGGTGAAACGCACTACTACTTTTTGCCCGTGCTTCGCATTACCGATTTTATCTTTCGGAATGATGAAGTCGGGATATTTTTTGTTATCGGTAATTCCGAAAGCAACTTTGTGTTCTACTTCGAGTGTTGCAACGAAATCTGTTCTGCCGCGTTTTACAATTTCAGAAACTTCACCTTCCTCCTGTGCACCCGGTTTGCGTTTGCGGAACAGCTTTACAGCTACAGTGTCGCCATGAAAGCTTCCATAGGTATTTCTCGGCGCAATGAAAACATCCTGTTCAAGATCCGGACTTGAAACATAAGCAGCGCCGGATGCGGTCATGTCCAATATGCCCGTCACAACTTTGTCGCCGGATTTGATCCGGTATTTTCCGCGATCGACGCTTTCAAGTTGCCCTTTCTCCACGAGATCATCCAGTAGCAATTGCAACTCTGATTTGTCTTCGTGACTATGCAGTTTTAATTCGGATGCAACCTGCTTGTAGTTCCACGCTTTCCCCGGATTATTTTCCAGGAGCTTGATTATTTCTTCGAAGAGGAAAGAACCGCCATTTTTGCCTTTGCGAGCCATACATTTCTCCGCCCCAGCGGATCGTTCTGATAATTGGTCTAAAATTACCCAAAACAAGTTGTGTTCCCGAGGTCATTTTTCTAGGGTTTTGCTAACACAAATCCCCGAAATTTTCGTTGATTTGTAGTTATACCAGATTGGGTCTGGCAAAGACATGAAATCTGGTTGGTACGACATACGTGAAAGCTGTGCTTATAACACATTAGAATGCACCTTGCAAAACGCATTATGAACATGAAACAAACACTTACGAAGAGGGTAAAATCGCTAGTTCTTGCAGTAGTATTAAGCTCGTGCAGCGGATTAATGGCTCAGGTAGTCGTGGCAGATGGCGACACTGCTATCTGTCCTCCGGGCTCGGGGACCTTAACGGCTACAACTGTTCTCACGACTACTACGAACTATAACATTGCAGCGATTCCATATGCACCGGATCCCTACAACACGGGAACTTTTGTTGCGATGGGCGACGACGCCGTGACCGGGTCGATGCCGATCGGATTCAATTTCGAGTTTTTCGGAGTTTGTTATTCCAACTTCTACATCGGTTCTAACGGATGGGTAGCGTTCAGCCCTCAAGCAACAACCTTTACCTCTGCACCGATTCCTTCGGCGAACCCGGCTGTTCCCGCGAATTGCATAATGGGTCCGTGGCAGGATTGGGATCCCGGTGTTGGTGCGGGACCGTATATCAACTACCAGACACTTGGAGTTATGCCTTTCCGCCGACTTGTTGTTTCCTGGAATAACTGTCCAATGTTTCAGTGCAATGCACAACTTGGGACATTTCAGATCGTTATCTATGAAACTACCAATGTCATTGAAAACTTTATCCTGAATAAACCGGCCTGCGCGACATGGCAAGGAAATACATCAGTGCAGGGTGTTCACGATCCGACACGGACCATTGGACTTACAGTTCCCGGAAGAAATAGTACGTCTTGGACTGCTGCTATTGAAGGTTGGAGATACACTCCAAACGGCATTCCAACTATTTCCTGGAACGTTGTGGGCAATCCTACGGTTGTTGGAACCGGAAGCCCGTTCGCTGTTTCACCTACAGTGAACACTAGCTATGTTGCTACGGTAACAGATGTATGTACCGGAAACAGCTTTACTGATACAGTCGATGTCACCATGATCCCTCCACCACTGGCGGGGACAATTACAGCATCCGATGACAGTGTTTGTTCCGGAGATGCCGTTACGCTTACCCTTTCGGGGAATACCGGAAACAGCATCCAGTGGCAACAATCCAGTAATGCTATCACGTGGTTTAACATCGCCGGAGCAACAACAAGTACATATGTCACGGGGCCGTTATCAAGCACACTTTACTACCAGGTAGTGATCGTGGGCAATGGTCTCGCGGGTGCAGGCTGCGGAACGGTTACAACTCCGCCGGTTCAGATTACTGTAACTGCTTCGCCAGTGGCGGATGCAGGCACAGGCACTTCGGTTTGCACTGGAGGTTGCACCAACCTTACGGGCACGGGCGGCACAACATACACGTGGAATCCGGGGGCGTTAGTAGGTCAGACAGTGAACGTTTGTCCTACCGGAACAACAACCTACACGCTTTACATCACCGACATCAACGGATGTTCCGATTCTGATATGGTGACCATTAATATTTCTGTTGCGTCTGTTACAGCAAGCCCTTCCGTAAGTATTTGTAATGGCGGCTCTACTGTTCTCGTTGCATCTGGTCCTGGCGGTCAAACGTACGCGTGGCTTCCGAGCGGATCACTTGTAGGAGCAAATACTGCTAATCCTACAGCAACGCCAACTACAACCACAACGTACACAGTTACGGCGACAAACGCGTTTGGGTGTACGGCTGTAGATTCTGTCCTGGTTCAGGTTACAAATGCGCCTCCGATTGTTGCATCGGCCGACACCGCTTTGTGCAACGGAGGATCAGCAACACTTTCTGTAAGCGGCGCTACAACTTATTCGTGGAGTCCGGGAAACATGACAGGTAACACAGTAGTAGTTTCCCCTGCAACTACAACCACGTATGTGGTAACAGGCACAACCAATAACTGTATCAGCACGGACACTGTAGTGGTGAATGTTTCGCCTCCTCTCGTGGTGAGCGCCGGCCCTGACTTCAGTGTTTGTGGCGGAACACAGGTTACGCTGAACGTTGGATTATCGGGAGCTACTTATTCATGGTCTCCTGCCGGCAGCATCATTGGCAGTACAACTTCACAATCCATTCTGGCTGCTCCAACCGGAAATACTTCGTACATCGTGAACGTAACAGATGCGAACGGGTGTATTGCTACAGATACAATTAACGTAACAGTTAATCCCTTGCCAATTGTTTCAACGAGCAGTCCTGATCTGGTGATTTGCGAAGGAAGCACCGCTCTACTGAATGCAGTAGGTGCACAATCTTATGTGTGGACTCCAAACATTGCATTGAATTCAACTACGGTTGCCAATGTTGCCGCTACACCGAGCAACACGACAACGTATATGGTGACCGGCACTGACGCAAATGGTTGTTTGGATACTTCAACAATCACCGTGATTGTGAATCCAAATCCACAGGCATCATTCACGAGTACAGCTTCTGCTTGCGGCGGTACTACGGGCTCAATTGATCTGTTTGGTATAGTCGGCGGAACGGCACCGTACACTTATCAGATCGGAGCATCGCCGGTAACATTGCCAGCTACAGGTCTTGGCCCTGGACTTTATACTGTAACGTACACAGACGCGAACGGATGTACCGGGCTCATCGGCGTAACAGTATTCAGCATTGACCCGCAGATAACGTTTACATCGGTTGCATCTGAGTGCGGCGATACATCAGGACAAATACTGGTGAACCAGGTTGTAACGGGAACCGCTCCGTTTACTTACCAGATCGGAACAGCAACGGTTACAATGCCGGTTACTGGTCTTGCACCGGGTAATTACAACGTTACTTACACGGATGCGAATGGTTGTACAGGATTAACAGGCGTAACTGTATTCTCCCAGAACACTGCTTATGTAAACGCATCTGCTGATCCGAATTTTGGAAGCTATCCGCTGCCGGTCAACTTCAGTGCGACAGGATCTAACGGATTAAACAACTGGACCTGGAATTTCGGAGACACCAATACCGGAACGGGGCAGAACACAGGAAACACATATGGAGCACCGGGCACCTACACAGTTGTAGTAGTAGCGTGGAACGACAATCCGGCTTGCGCAGTTACAGATACAATTTATGTAACCGTTGTTGAATCTGCGACGATAGCATTACCAAACATCTTCACTCCGAACGAAGACGCAAGCAACGATTTCTTCTCAGCAACAGTAGCTGGTGTTCAGGAAATCAATGTTGAAATTTACGATCGCTGGGGCGCGATGATTTATTCTACAAAGATTTCCGGACTCTCTGCATCACCACAGATAGTTCAGCTCTGGGATGGGACAAATGGCGGCAAGACTGCATCTGATGGAGTTTACTATTATGTAGTAACAGCAATCGGATACGATCTGAAACCATATCCAATGCAAGGCTTCGTTCATCTGGTAACGGGTAACGAATAGAAATAATTCGAATCACAACACAAAGCCCTGCTTCTTTTCGGAAGCGGGGCTTTGTGTTATGACTACTCTGGATTCTGGTGTTTACTTTCAATTGGTCGCGAGACGAATTGCGGCAGCTATCCGATTGATCGAGACGTAGTGGGTCTCAAATTCCTAACACATGCGTCGTACACCGGCTCGCCTTGATCGCGACTCTGTGGAGTCGCATATTCCTAACACAGACGCCATACACACGTTTCCCTTTTTTCGCGGCGCCGCAGGCGCCGCGAAAAAAGGGGGGCTGATCCTATGTGTTAGGAATATGCGACGCCATAGCGTCGATACAACGGAATCTCAGAATACATAATCCCCGAATCCCGGAATGAACCGCTCGCGGCCTCTCGGCCTAAAAGAATTCATCCCGGCGTGAGGCGCACCGGGATGAATCATTCAATTAACCAAACAAGCAACTTACTAAAAGGTCTTTTTATTGCCTCATGATTTTGTACCAGCTTACTGTGCCGTTGCTGAGGCCGGCTTGCACGAAATATATTCCCGGCGCCCAACTTTCGGTATCGATGGATTGTCCGTTTGGAACACCGTTATACACTTCGTTGCCCAATCCATCGAATATGATCACAGTTGTTACATGGTATAGTGGGTGATAGCTGCTGATAACGAGCGGCCCATTAGCCGGAACCGGATAAATGCGGAGGAAACCACCTGGAGGTTCCTGACCGGTACTGCTGTCATCTTTAATGTATACGTCTAGCGTTAGAGAGTCACCCGCGTCAAAAGAGCCCGGCCCTACACCAATAGGCCAAACAACCACTACGTTGTTTCCAACGTGAAACTGTGGTGCTCCAACGGAACCGGTATCAAACTGGAAAGTGAAAATGATAAACTGAGTATCTCCTGGATTAATTGCAACCTGTCCTGGATACTGAACCGAGAACGGCATTGGACCGGAGCCTGTATCAACAGTCCCCTGAAACCACAAAGTATCGTAAAGACCGAAAGTATCTGCCGGCGAGAAATTCTTCAGATATCCACCAACCGGTACTATACTTCCCAGATTTGTAGTATCGGGCCAACCAGATATCACATTCGGTGAAAACGCCAGTAAGTTCTGCGACTTCCCGGGCGCTGCGCTCAGTAGGAACGCAAGCAGTGCTGGGAGCAGCAGCTTGAACGGGGTTTGTAGATACCTCATGGCGGGTTGTTTTATATTAAGAGTATTTGCCAAAACAAAAATAGACCAACTTATTCAGAAAAACAGGTAGATTTGAATAAATCTTACGCGTTCAACATGAACACCCTGCAGCAGATTATCGCCTCAATGAACAAAGAAGAGGTGCGTCACCTCAAGCTTTTCATGGGAAGGACCAATTCTGGCCCCGATCGGAAGGATATTGAGCTCTTCGATTACATCCGTCAGCGTCCGGAGGATTATGATGAGGATAAGATCCAGGCAAAACTGTACGGAACAACCGACAAGAATGCGCTCTACCGACTCAAGAATCGCCTGCTGGATGACGTCGCGAAAAGCCTTGCCTTGCAGTATTCAGAGGAAAGCGACTTCAACCAGGTTGCGATGTTTCTGCAGCTTGCCCGGCACTTTCTTGCGGGATCGCAGTTTCAGTTGGCGCTGCATTATCTCGGTAAAGCAGAGAAGCGTGCAATCATAGTAGAGAATCACGAGCTGCTCGACCTGATTTACTCGGAATACATACGCTACTCGCAAGAGACGCTTGGCGTTAATCCATCAGAATACATTCGTAAGCGAAGAGAAAACCGTGAGGACCTTGCGCGCATCCAGGAGATCGATGATATTCTTGCGGAAGTAGTTTACAAAGTTCGCACGACGCAGAATTTCACGGGACAGGATTACCGCATCATTGAGAATCTCCGCAAAAGAGTTTCCGGACTTGGGCTGAAAAAAGCGACATCGAAAAGCATTCAGTTGCGGTTCAAAGTGTATCACTCGCTGAGCAGGATTCTGTTGCAGAAGCACGA
The DNA here is from genome assembly GCA_964447465.1 of uncultured Chryseobacterium sp. Lineage (GTDB taxonomy): Bacteria > Bacteroidota > Bacteroidia > Palsa-965 > Palsa-965. The sequence goes on along the minus strand of CAYUTR010000011.1, from coordinate 26,289 downwards.
TTATGTTTCGCTGGAAAAATACCTGCAGGACACGCTCTCGGAATTTTCGAAAGAAAAATTGTTCAACCGCAATACGCACGATACGCGACTGCAGATGCTCACGTATCTCGCGAACGCGCAGTTCAAGAATATGAAAATGGAAGAATCGCTTGCAACAGCTGCGAAGCTGAAACAGGCGATGTCGGAACATGGTGGACTGCTTCACGACAAATACCTTTTCTTCTATTACAATATTCTTGTGATCAACTATTCCACGAAAGATCGCGACAAGGCCATTGAGGTGCTGAATGAAATCAAGGAGAATGCGGTGATCATGAAACAACCGCATTACCACGTTTTCATTTACCTCAATCTTATGGTTCTGAATTTCGATAATCAGAATTATAAGCAATCGCTGCGCAGTCTTGTGCGATTAACGATGGAAGAAGGTTATACGAATCTTGATGTGAGCCTGAGAATGAAAATCACGGTTGCGGAGCTGATCATCCGTTACGAGTTGAAAGACGAAGAGTTCCTCGAGAAGCGTATTGAGCAGGTGAAGAAAGAATTTTCTGCTCAGCTGAAAACGCGGGAAGGAAAACGTCACCAGGAAATGCTCTCGTTGCTGGGAGAATTCGCAGTGGCAGAAAACATCATGCGAAACAAACCGCTTCAGAAAAAAATCAAAACGTTCCTGGAAAAACAGCAGAATGCAGTTGGCGATCTGATCAACTACAACAACTGGTTGCGCACAAAAGAAGCCCGCGCGAATGACTGATCGGGTCAGACTTAACGCCGCTTGTTTTTACCGAGCAATTTCTGTTTCTCTTCGTACGCCGCTTTCTGCTGATCGTACAGGAACTTGTACTGGTTGGCCTTCTCTGTTTGACCGTGCGTATAAAAATAATTTGCAAGGTTGCCGAGGCGTGTAAAATTCTCGGGGTCCAGTTTCGCCGCCATCTCCAATGCAGCAACCCCGCTCGCCGTGTCCTTGCTCTGGAAATAAATGCTGCTCATCGCATTCCACGGCACTGCCGATTTCGGATTGTCTTCTACACTTCTGTTCAGCACGTCCATTGCGCCTGCCGAATCGCGTTTGTACTGGAAGAGCACGCGACTCAGGTGTTCGGCAGAAGCTACATACGAGGAATCCTGTTTCAGGCCTTCGCGGAAAAAGTACAGGGCAGAATCGAGAAGCATATTATCTACCGTTCCTTTTTCCTTTGCAATCTGTTCGTATGACATTCCGAGATTGTAGTAAGCCGCCGCATAATCTTTTTTGATGACGATTGCCTGTTTGAAATAAGGAACGCCCAGTCGGTATTCACGCGTGAAATAATACGCCGTACCGAGGTTGCTCCATGCGGTGTAATAATCAGGGAACACCTTGGTGGCCTGGCGGTAATATGTGCGCGACTCCTGAAATAGTGCATACGAATTCGTGCGCATCAGCTTGGCGCTGTCCTGTTCAATCCGGGCTTCCGTTTGCCTGTTCATTCCGGCGAGCTGTTGTGCATTGGATTGATGACGTTGCGCTTCGTAATCCATTTGCGCTGCTTTTGACGAAAGCAATGATGCCAGCAACATATTGATCTTCGCTGACTCAGGCGCAAGCTCAACGTCGTTGCGATAGAGCGTTTCTTTGTCTTCCCACGCTTCGTTGCGGATAATCGATCTAAGTGAGAAAAGCAGAATCACACAAAGAAAAACAGTCCGTGTTTTCGAGCTGGCCTTGAGGCTCCAGTCGAATGATGCCGGCAACTGCTTCGTGAAACGGAAGATCATATCCACGGCCATGATAATAAATCCGAGACTCGCCGAATACGCAAAACGTTCGGCCATGATTCCCGGCGCTGCGCCAAAAAGATTCGAGAAGAAAATAATACAGGCACCGAAAAAAATCAGTCCGAAACCTGCGATTGATTTCTTGCGCAATTCGACAAATGTCCACACCGCAATCGCAATATAAATGAGCGTCGAAATAATTACGAACGGATTGTCCCACGAGCAAACCGGAACTTCGTTGAGACCATAATAGAAAATCAGCGGGTGAGGCAGAATCAGCAACCAGAGATATCTTCCGAGTACGTAAGCGGCAGTTGCAGAAAGCTGACCGAACCCCATATCCTTGATTGGGTTTTCGAATCCTTGCAATGTGCGGCTCATTTCAGGGATACGGGAGAGCATCGCGAACTTCACAATCAATACAGCAGCAACCAGAGGCAGAACATAGATTGCCGCCTGCCACCATTTTTTGTCGGTGAAATACCAAACAGAAAACGGAATGAGTGCGAAAAACGGCGCGATGGAAGTCTTGGAAAGAACAGCGAGAATAAACGCAACAGAAATCAATGGCCACACCCATTTTTTTCCGGTTTCGATCTGCATCCACGTTAAGCGCATCGCAAGAAGTGCGAAAAAGAATGCAAGAAGCTCATCGCGACACTTGATGTTGGCAACGACTTCTGTGTGGATCGGATGCACGAGAAAAATCAGGCACACAAAAAACGAAAACCAATCGCCCTGCGCTTTGAACCATCTGCGCAAGACACTAAACAGCAACACAAGCGTGAATGCGTAAAGCAGGACATTGATCAAATGACTCGTCCGCGGTTTTTCACCGAAGAATTGTATTTCAAGAGCAAAGGAGGCTACGGCTACGGGGCGGTATGAATAGCCTGAACCGTCACTATTGAAGAACGTGCGTGATCCGAAGGTTTCCGGGATGCCTTTTATTCCTTTCTGCGTGATTTTGTTCGAACCGGCGGTGTAGAATTCATCATCCATCGCGTATTCGTTGAAGATGGAATTTCCGAATACAACGAAACAGCAGCAAAACAAGGCCAATGCGAAACGGTTTCGCCTGAAAAAGCCAACATTTTGCACCGCGGTTTTCGGATCAGAAGAACGGGTTTTCTTCTTATCCGCTGACCTGCTTACTTTTTTAACCGGACCGCTCATTTGTGAAGCCGAAAATAAGCAATCCATGGGGGTTTACGCTCTGGATTTGCTATTTTTGCATTGGTAAACACGGGTAAAAGAATAAAAAGAGCACATCTGGTCAAAGTAGATAATTTTCTATTCTGAACTATTATTCTGACCCGCATTTTGGTAAATTACATCGGCAACAAATTAAAACACCCATGAAAAAATTCTACGCCGCGTTCTTGTTTGTGTTTGTAACCGTAACGTCCCTTAGCGCACAGTCCTACTGCATTCCATCTGGCTATTGCGATGAAGGTGATGTAATTGATAATTTTTCCACAACCGGGGGAACAACAAATATCAATAACCTGGGTACAGGCTGCAGTCCCGGCCCCGATGCTTATTTCGACTATTCGGCAACACAGATCCTGACTACAATTCCCGGTGCCACTATTAACCTCACTATACAGTGCGGTCCAATGTGGGAAGAGGGTTTCACAATATGGATCGACTACAACGACAACGGTTCTTTTTACGACGCGGGCGAACAAGTCTGGACTTCAGGCGTTTCTTCCTTTGCACCTTTCAACGGATCTTTTACCATACCACTGTCAGCGTCAGGCAATCTAACAATGCGAGTGGGCTGTGAGTGGCTGGGATGTCCGCTTGACCCTTGCGTAGGTGCATCATATGGCGAGACGGAAGACTATGCAGTCATTTTGTGTACCGTCCCTGCTTCACCGGTTGTAACAACACCAGTTAATAGCTGCGTAGGCTCAACTGCCACACTTAACGCGACCGGATCCTCGGGCGTACTTACCTGGTATAACGTTGCGGTGGGCGGTACAGCGCAAGGAACAGGAACAACATTCACTACTCCTGTATTTGTTACTGCCGGACCGGACACATTCTGGGTGGCTGCAGAAAACGGAGGCTGTAACAGCCCGCGCGTTCCGATCATTGTGAACGTAGCTGCAGGCGTCAATGTAAATCTTGGCGCAGACACTACAATCTGCGGATCTTCATTCGGACTTGACGCTGGCTACCCGGGCAGCAGTTACCTGTGGAGCTCAGGACAAGGAACACAAACAATTAACGTTACTACCAGCGGAAGTTATTCCGTTCAGCTCGTTACAGCGGCAGGTTGCCAAGGGACAGATAACATTGTTGTTACACTTGTTCCGCCTCCGAATTATTCGCTGGGCTCAGACACATCAACGTGTGGAGGTAGCGTAGTGCTTGACGCGGGCAGTGGATTCACCAGCTATACGTGGAGCGATGGCGCAACTACTCAGAATACAACCGTAAGCACGAACGATACGCTGGGCGTAACAGTAGTAGACGTGAATGGCTGTATACTGACTGACACAATCATCGTAATACTAAGTCCGGCACCGTCTGTAAATATTGGCCCCGACATTACACAGTGTGGCGGATCAGTTTTATTGGACGCGGGAAATCCCGGAGCGTTATTCTTCTGGTCGAACAGTACTTCATCGCAAACAACAACGGTTAGTTCAACCGGAACGTATTTCGTAAACGTGCTTACTCAAGCGGGATGTTCAGATGCAGATACGGTGAACATTACGATCAACAACCAGCCGGTTGTGAATCTTGGTCCTGATACTTCCATCTGTCTTTCAAATGTAATTCTTGATGCAGGAAATCCGGGAAGCACTTACCTGTGGAGCAATTCTCAGACTTCTCAAACTGTAACAGTGGGCAGCGGGACGTTTAACGTGCTCGTAACAGATCCATCAGGTTGCAGCGACCGGGATACTATTTCCATAACTACAAATGTCCCTCCAACAGTAACTGCAAGTCAGGACACGGCAATTTGCCCGGGAGGAACTGCAACACTTACTGCAAGTGGCGCAATGAGTTATCTGTGGAGCAACAATGCTGTAGGAAGTCCAACAACAGTTACACCAACGACGAACACAGCTTACTACGTTACCGGAACTGATCCGAACGGATGTCAGGCTTCGGATATTGTAGTGGTTACGCTGCTCTCGAGCGCGAACGCACTCTTCACTTCGAATGTGGTTGGCGCAACAGCAAGTTTCACGAATCAGTCAACCGGCGCATTCTCGTACAACTGGAACTTTGGCGATGCAACTCCGGCGAACTCTACAGCAAGTCCTTCGCACATCTACACCGCGAACGGAACGTATACGGTTACGCTTACAGTAACAGGTCCGTGCGGAGTCGATACTTACACGATGACTGTAACAATCACTGAAGTTGGCGTAGGAGAAAATGAAATTGAAAACACACTCAGCATTTTCCCGAACCCAAACAACGGCCAGTTCACAGTAAGCTTCACAATGGAAGAAGCGACAGACGTTACGCTCGAACTTACGGATGTTGCAGGAAGAGTGATCAGCTCAACAAAGCATGACAATGCACTTTCTGTTACGCAAACTATCGACGGAACAGAACTCGCCGATGGAGTTTACTTCATGAGAATAATTACAGCTGATGTAGCAGTAACGAAGAAAGTAGTGGTACAGAAATAGTTAAAACCAATAATTTCTTAGCAACGCCGGCTTAACGTGCCGGCCTTGTTTTTTGTAACTTGCGGCTGGCAAACAAAACCAAAATTAAATTGACCCCTTACAACATGAAACAAAACTACAAAACGGGATTCCTGACACTATTGTGCATCGCTTTGCTCGGGACGCTTGGCGCACAAACGGGTAATTCATTCGGGACCGCACCACAATCAGCGAATAATCAGAACAACCTTAGAATGGGAGACCCGCCACAGGTGCAGTCTGGCACAAGTCGCGCATGGGTTCATGTGGGAGGTACTCCATTCCAGTGGTATAAAACAATGCTCTCCAGTACCGTCATTTCACCGATCGGGCCGACTTCCACTTTTGTGTTTCCAGGTGCGTCGGTATACAATGCGAGTACGAACAGAGTGTACGTGATTGACCAGGGAGCTCCGTACGCGTTGTATTCATTTGACACAACAACCGGAGTACGTACGTTTCTTCTGAACTGTACCGGTGTTCCGCTCGGTAATTTCACTGGCCTCACGTGGGATGCGGTTACCAATACTATGTACGGTGTTGGTAGTTCGATTGCAGCTTCTCAGATCTTCACGCTTAATTTAACCACTGGTGTTTGTACACCTATTGGCGCCCCAACAGCGGTTTGCGCCGGCGCAATTTCTGTGAGTTGTTCACCAGGCGGAATCCTGTATTCCATGGACATTGTTTCTGACAATCTATTCCGTTGGAACAAAGTTACCGGTGTACCTACTCTCGTTGGGCCACTTGGTTATGATGCAAATTTTGGTCAGGATTCGCAATTCGACTTGTCAGATGGGCAGCTATACGGTGCAGTCTATAATCAGACTGTTGGCGCTGCACAGTTAAGGATTATTGACACAATTGTTGGCGGCTCTCTGCTGATCGGCAACTATACCGGACAGGCAACTACTATCGCAATACGTCCGAATTGTACTTTTTCCGGTATGGCAGGAAACGTAACCTCAAACTCAATCTGCTTCGGCAGCAGCGTAACTTTTACAGGAAGCGGTGCGCCATATCTTTTCTGGTCGGGCGGTGTTACAGATGGAGTGCCATTTACTCCGGCATCAACCAACACGTATACGGTTACCGGAACGAACATACAAGGTTGCACCGGTCAGTTTTCTGTTCCCGTTACAGTGAACCCTGCACCAACTGTTGTGGCCAACGTAACCGCTAACAGTGTTTGCGCAGGCAACAGTGTCACATTCACCGGTAGCGGTGCGAGCACTTATAACTGGACAGGAGGAGTTTCTGATGGAGTGCCCTTTACTCCTGTATCTACGAATACCTACACAGTTACCGGAACTGATGTAAATGGATGTTCTAATTCTGCCACCACTACAGTTACGGTAAATGCATTGCCTGCTGTAACTGCAAATACCACCGCAAGTGCTGTCTGCATCGGATCGCCGGTAACGCTGAGCGGATCCGGAGCTTCCAGTTATGTGTGGACTGGCGGCGTGTTGAACAACATATCATTTACTCCTACCGTAACCGATACTTATACTGTAACGGGAACAGATGTAAACGGCTGTACAGATACTGATGTTATCACTGTAAGCGTGAACGCACTTCCAACAGTAACAGCCAGCGCCACTGCAGACAGCATTTGCAGCGGTTCATCTGTTACGCTTTCGGGGGGCGGCGCAATGTCTTATACCTGGACCAGCTCCGTAGTGGACAACGTTCCTTTCGCTCCTGCTACAACAAATACTTATACAGTTACCGGAACAGACGCAAACGGATGTTCAAACACCAGTACCATTACTGTAATAGTCAATCCGACACCAACAGTCAACATCGGTCCGGATATTACACAGTGTGGCGGAAGTATTACGCTTGATGCAGGAAATCCTGGATCGTCGTACTTCTGGTCGAACAGCACTTCTTCACAGCAAACTACAGTAAACACAAGCGGAACTTATTATGTGAGCGTTGTCTCGCCGGCAGGTTGCATAGGAACGGACACAGCTAACATTACACTCAATAGCCAACCGCTGGCAAACCTGGGCCCGGACATTGCCATCTGTCAGCCAACTACTATTCTCGACGCCGGAAATCCCGGAAGCACTTATGCATGGAGCAACGCACAAACAACGCAGACTGTAACAGTGGGTAGCGGAACATATTCTGTGCTTGTCACCGATCCTTCCGGATGTACTGTGAACGATACCATCGTAGTTACAACGAGCGCACCACCGGTTGTAACCGCAAGTCAGGACACAGCAATCTGTCCGGGCGGAACTGCAACACTTACCGCAAGCGGCGCAATGAGTTATCTGTGGAGCAACAATGCCGTAGGAAGTCCAACAACAGTTACGCCAGCCACAAATACTTCGTACTATGTAACCGGAACTGACGCGAACGGATGTCAGTCAACTGATCTGGTAGTGGTGACAATTCTTTCGAACGCGAATGCACTGTTCACTTCGAATGTAGTTGGCGCAACAGCAAGTTTTACGAATCAGTCAACCGGCGCATTCACATACAGCTGGAACTTTGGTGACGCAAGTCCTGCGAACACTACAGCAAGTCCCACGCACGTCTACACCGCGAACGGAACGTATACGGTTACGCTTACAGTAACAGGTCCTTGCGGCGTGGATACTTACACGATGACTGTAACGATCACTGAAGTTGGCGTAGGAGAAAATGAAATTGAAAACACACTCAGCATTTTCCCGAACCCGAATAACGGTCAGTTCACTGTAAGCTTCTCAATGGAAGAAGCGAAAGATGTGACAGTGGAACTCATGGATGTCGCAGGAAGAGTGATCAGTTCAACGAAACATGACAATGTGCTTTCTGTTACGCAAACTATCGACGGAACAGAACTTGCCGATGGAGTTTATTTCGTGAGAATAATTGCTGCTGATGAAGTAGTGACCAAAAAAGTAGTGGTGCAGAAATAATTTGATAATTCGATGATTTGAAGATTCGAAAATACGGTTAACACAATACAGGAAAGGACGATCATAACGATCGTCCTTTTCAAATTATAGAATTTCAATCCCGAGAGCTATCGGACAAATTATTTCTTCGGCAGCACGCAGGTTCCGATTTCCACTGCAGTTGCAGCTTTAACATCTTTGTCTTCTAATCCGGCAATTGCAGTCTTGTTTGCGGCATCTAATTTCTGTGCAAACTGATAATATGCTTTTGCACATCCGAAGTTCTTCGCACGCGCATGAACCGAAGCAAGATAAAGAGATGCGTTCACGAGATCCCTGGAGCTCTTCTTCTGTGAAACAGAATCTGCATTGGCGATTGACATGTAGCGCTCGTAAAATGGACGCGCCAGTTCTTTCTCTGCATTCAGGTCCAGCTGCGCGTTGCTTTGCGCACGACCGAGCCATCCGTAAGTCAGAGTAGAGTCAAGTGCGATGAGTGCGGTATAGGCGCTGTCTGCTCGTGAATATTCTTTGTTCAGGTAAAGTGCACGTGCATATGCGTTAAGATTAGTCGCGCGTAAAGGAACAGTACCACCTGCCTCTGCAAGATATTTTTTCTTGTACCACACCGCTGCTACATCGTACTTCTTCATCTTGAAGTAAGAGTTGCCCAGATCGAAGTACACATCTTTCTTCGCAGTGTCGATTGTAATCGCCTTCTGGTAATCGATTACAGCCAGTGAATCGCTCTTCAGCGCAGAATTGGCTTTTCCGCGATAAGTGTAATCCTCTGCAATCAGTTTCGGTTTGCCGAGTGGCGCCTGTTTTTTGAGAAACAGATCCATGTATACCAGCGTCTTTGCAGGTTCAGATGGCTTCTTGTCGAAATACGCACGGGCAATAATCCGGTAGATAACGGGAATGGCGTTACTGTCGCAGGCAATTACACGGTTGCCCTGTTCAATCGCTTTATCGTATTCGCCGGAGATGTAAAGAAACGCAGCGTAACGATAGATCGAATAGCAATCAGGATTCAACGCAATGTACTTTTCCATGTTAGCAGATGCGGAGTCAAACTTTCCTGATTGGTACCATGCTTCTCCTTTGCGCTTGTACGCAGGAGCGAATTTCGGTTCAATCGCAATGGCGAGATTAAAAAACTTAATGGCTTCAGCCTGGTTTTTTCCACCGAGATAAACATTACCGATACGCACGTTTGCGCGCGCAGATTTCGGGTCTACTGAAGCTGCCTTCTTATAGTTTTCAATAGCAGGAGTTGCATTCACTGGATCTTTCGCAAGGTATGCGTCGCCACGTGTGAGATACACGTCAGCATTTGTTGCATCGAGCTTCTCCGCGCGGTTACAATAATCAATTGCTTTATCGAAGTTCGGATTCGGCATGAAGGTATAAGTCTCCGCGAGCTCGCAAAGAATAACCGCCTGGCGCTGTGTTGTAAGCGTTCCCTTCTTACCCGATTGCGCAGTGATGAGCGCATCGGCTTGTGAAAGCTCTCTCAGACCTTCTTCCATTTTTCCACCGTAGCAAAGCGCGCGCCCATAACCCACGTGTGTGAGTGGATTGGAAGGTTCGATGTCAACACCTTTTTTGAAAACGATCAAGGCAGAATCCGGATCTTCCATTTTCAGAAGAAGATCTCCGAAGTAGAAAAAGTTGTCGCCGTTGGTAGGTTCGGCTGCAACGAGTTTTTTGAACGCAGCTTTTGCGTTGGTGTATTGCTCGTTCTCCGTCATGCGGATTGCATCCGTCAATGTTTGTGCATTTACACCAACACTGATAAACATGAAGAGGGCAATTCCGGCTACTAAATTGAAATGCGTTTTCATAATCGATTTTAAATTTTTCTATTGGCCCCGTGTCATCCTGAGCGGAGTCGAAGGGGCAAAAATAATACTCTTCGTTAGTATGTGGTTAATTCTATTTTTCTTTCAGCGGGGGCTGCCGGGGCTAATCCTGCTCGCTGCATGATCAGCTGGCCGCGTTCTCCCAATGCAAAGGAGGCAAAGCCTGTGCCAAGGCCCGCCCGTTTCCCGATCTTGATGATCCAGATATCGCGTACAAATGGGTATTTCCGCGTTACTACGGCCGATTGGCTGGGTTTATATGCCGCGCGTGAATCCAAACCTACCGCGCACACTTTTATCTGATTTTTCCTGCTCATAGCCACCCGCGAATCTTTATCGCCGATGGCATTCAACGCGATGATTCCGATTGCTCCGGGATTACGGCTTACGTGGGCGATCACTGAATCGGCTCCTGGAGCTGCAAAAACGTTCGATCCGGGCTTTGCTCCGTTCATTAGGGAATCTGTGAGGTAACGCAGATTGGATGAAGCACCGTTGTCGAAAATTACGTCTATGCGACGGAGAGGAGACGCGGAATCAATCTGCGTCCACATCGTATCTTCTCCGGTGAGCATCTTGCGTAATGTTTCCTTCGTGAATGAAGTGTCAGGATTTTCTTTGTTCACGATAAACACGATTGCATCTGAACCGATCTTGATCTGCTCGATACCAAACTGCAGTCCTTCGAAGTATTGGGTTTCATCGGCATTCAAACGTCGCGTCATGATTGCAAGTCTCGAAGTATCGCTGTAGAGATCATTCACCACTGCAGTTTCGCTTTTGTATGAAGTAATCAGGAAAGCATCCGGATAAGAAGTTTCGAAAACATCGATGAGTTCCTGCGCGATCGACTGGACGTTTTCGTCAACGGAGAAATTGATTTTCCCTGACGTGGGCGTATCCAGTTCCGCTGTTGGCGCTGAAGCGCAACGGCTCAGTAGGCAGCCAAGAAGTAGGCAGTAGGCAGTCAACAGTACGATTGACTGCCTACTGCCTACTGAAAACTGCCTACTATTGTTCTTGTTCATCATCTTGTTGTTGATTGCGTTGCATGTTGCGGAATTTCATCCAGACAGAGATGCCACGAAATATCGCCCAGCCTCCGAGTACGTAGCCGATGTAATCGCGCGTTGGTTTCGGATACGTTTCAATGTAAACGTCGGTGAATACAAACAAACAACCCAGGCTTAGGAATATGATCACCATCGTTGCAGAAAGCAGGAGAGTGATTTTACCGTGACCCGGGTTGTTCAGGAACAAATTGAAATATGTTTTACTGGAGCTGGAAGCGAACCGGAACTGTCATTCCAACTTTCACAGAGCGTCCGTTCATTTTACCAGGCTCCCAAGCCGGCATTCCTCTGATTACGCGTTCTGCTTCTTTCGACAGACCAGGAGCTCCCGGTACGCCTTTCTGCGTTTTCACGTTTCCGATTGTACCGTCTTTTGCTACCTCGAAGTAGATGTAAACTATACCGTCTTTGCCTTGTTCTTTTTCCATCTGCGGGTAGCGGATATTTGCCTGCAGGTATTTCTGGAATGCTTCTTCTCCGCCAGCCATGTGCGGCATTTCCTCAGCGAACTGAAGAACTTCATCCGGCTCCGGGCCAACTACCTGGTTAACTGCAACAATCACGTCAGGAATTTCAACAGAATCTCCAGCCTGCGTTACGGCTCCGAGCGGTATGTTATCCGGTGCCGGTGGTGGCGTAACCACTTCGTCCACAATCTCCGGCTCAGTGAACTGGAACATCTTTACCTGTGGAGGTGGCGGTGGCGGCGGTGGTGGCGGTGGCGGAGCATTCTTGTCCACCGGTGGTGGTTCTTTCAGGTCCACAACAATCTGCACCGTCTCTGTTTTCGTGCCATCACCACCTGCAGGCGGATTGATGATACGATAAACGAACAGGAAGAAAATAAGCCCTACTGTAGCACTACCTCCTGCAATCGCTACTACTTTTCCATAGTTGCGACGGATGTGGTAAGCCCCGTAGGCCTTGTTTCTCGATTCGAACACAAGCTCGTTGCGTTCGGCGGAGATCTCATTGTTCCAGTCACCCATTTTGTTTCTTTTTAGCTGGTGGGAAAGGCCCACTACCTTATGCTTTACTCTATACAGATGCAATAATCACACCGATTCCATAACCCTTTTTCGGGATTTATGGTCCTTGTGGAGCTGCTTCCTGACAGGCAGGACCATTCAGTTCTTCGTAAACCCGTACAGGCTGTCCGTGACTCTGCTGGTAACCATTCAATGCGCGCAATTCGATACAGGAAACTTTCGTCAGTGCATATTTCGATGCATCACCAATCTTCAGCTCGTCCATGACGCTTATCACATCGCCGTAAGTAGCTTTGCCACCCCATTTCACAATGAAAAAAGGAGCTTTGTCGTTGCCTTTGATCGCAGATCCAACCTGGCGGAAAGTCGTGTCGGACATTTCCCCTTTTACAAGATCGCCTTCGAGGCGTGCTTTGCATGAGTTGAATTTTTTGACTTTCTCCGCCGTAATCAACGTGTCCTCCAGGCCATTTGGATTGGGCTGCGTCGCCTCGGTTACGTAACCCAGAACCTTCGCTTTGTCTTCCGCCGTCAACCGCCCGCTCTTGTAAATAGCGCGAACAGTTCTCATCTTTTCCTGGATAACCACGTTCTGCGAACTAAGCGTACTGCGCACATTCAGTTTACCTGTAGGGTCCAGATCCAATTCGTAAAGTGTTGTGCCTTCACCCAATTTTCCATGGTAGTAATACACTGTGCCGTTCTCATTGCCATCGAGGATAATTGTATTCGCCAGAGAACTGTCAATTTCCATGTTCTTGGAACTGTCAATTTTATCAGCGGGAACAGCCATTTCCATGGTCTTCGCTTTGTTCAGTTGCGATGTGAGTACGAAGAAAGTCAGGAGCAGGAAGGCAAGATCGACCATTGGGGTCATATCGACCTTCGGCATCCCACCTTTCTTGCGGCCTTTCTTGGCGTGTTTACCACCACCACCGCCACTATCCGAAATTTCTGCCATTGTATATTTTAATTCGTTGCGTTAAAACTTTGTACCTGCCGGAGCAGGATTTCCATTACTTAGCCGGTGCCGGAGCTCCGTCGTTTGGATCCGATTCCAGATCGGTGATGAGGTTGAACCGTAACACCGGAGGAGTCTGCTTCTTGAAAATAGAAATGATCGCGTCGATCTTTTTGTATTGCGCATCACCGTCTGCTTTCACTGCGAAACGTAGTTCTTCGAGCGTGTTACCGGTCTCTTCTTGTTGTGCTATTCTCCATTTGTACTCCTCTGCACGCGCGATGTTAATCCACATGTACAGCTCCGTGTTGATATTGCTACCTAACGTTGCTGTATCCATTGGAATTCCTTTCGATGCGTCATCCATTTTCTTTCTTCCGATTTCATCTGCATCTATGTATGCAGGGAGCTGGTCGAAAGGAACACCGAAGGATTGCATTGCACCGAATTTGCGCATCTGTTCTTCACTGAATTTTACTTCAGGATAACGCGTGATCATCCGGTTCAGCATTCCCATCAAGGTGTTCTTGCGGACTTCACTGCCTTCGAGATTCATGAATACCCGACCTGCTGTATCAATAGTGAGCAGCATGGTGTTCTTCGGAAGCAATAAATCAGAAACCGAACTTGGTGTATCAACGATCACCGGTTCCGGAGCCCGCATGGTTGCAGTAAGCATGAAGAAGGTTACCAGGAGGAACGCAAGATCCACCATTGGAGTCATGTCCAATGAGGGTGTCCCGCGACCCAATTTAATTTTAGGCATTCCTTTTCAGTTTAAATTTCTGTTGAAAATAAAATTGGCTTAGTGCTTCTTAGCAGCGAACGTTTGTACGATGCTGAAGTTTGCTTCGTCAATACCGTAAGTGATACGATCGATCTGCGTAGTGAACATGTTGTAGAAAATGATCGCTATACAAGAACCGATGATACCGAGTGCAGTATTTACAAGTGCTTCAGAGATACCTGTTGCAAGTGCGTTCGCGTCAGGAGCTCCTGCGTTGGCAAGCGCCTGGAACGCTTTGATCATCCCTACAACCGTTCCGATCAGACCCACGAGTGTTGCAATAGATGCACACGTAGAAAGGATCACGAGGTTTTTAGAAAGCATAGGAAGCTCAAGTGAAGTTGCTTCTTCTAAATCTTTCTGGATAGCTGCTATTTTCGATTCTTTGTCCATTGACGAATCGCCGGAAACCAAAGTGTATTTCTCGAGACCCGCACGAACTACATTTCCGATAGAGCCTTTCTGGCGGTCGCATGCAGCCATTGCTTCATCGATACGATCGTTCTCTACGAGTTCGCGGATGTTCACAACGAAATTAGATACGTTGCCTGTGCCGCGTGCGCGAAGAAGAGTGATCAAACGCTCAATGAAGAATGTGATGATGATCAAGTTGATTGCGATCAGAATCGGTACGATTACACCGCCCTTGTAAACGATGCCCAGAATATTAAGCGGGTGTCCTTTTTCAGGATCCATATTCTCGAAGTTGGCGGGACTGCCAAGAACTTTTGAATAAATCAGATAGCTAATAATATATTCCACGATAAAAATTCCAATCGTGAAGTAGGCCTGAATATTCGAGGACTTCTTCTTGCTCATAGCGATTTTTGTTTGGTTGTTTATTTAGTTAATCGTTGTTTACACTTGGGGATGCAGGCTCAGCAGCGTTTCCTCTGAACAGGCCTCTTACAAGGGGATCAAACTTACAAAATCATGTTTAGACTAGAAAACCCATTTTTGACAGGGAGAAATGGGGAATTTTCGTTGTTGCTGCTGCTAAGTTGACGAGAAGAAATCGACTTAGAAAGAGGCTTTTGATAAGTGGCGAGAAACGCGTTGTAGGTGGAATCCGGCTCTGCGAGGCTTGCCGCGACGACGCAGCGACGCGACGGCGCAGCGTATTAGGGTTTTGGTTGTTTCCCTCTAATCCAGGCTGTGGCTACTGGTATTAGGGTAATTATGATGAGGAAGATGACGATCCATCCGATGTTTTCCCGCACCCAAAAGAATGCACCGAGGTAGTAGCCGGCGAGACCTAAGGAGCCTATCCAGGCGATGGCTCCGATGACGTTGTACAGCATGAAGCGGGAAAATGGAATTTTGATGATTCCGGCTAAAATTGGCGCAAAAGTTCGAATAATTGGCAAAAAGCGACCCAAAATGAGAGTTTTTCCTCCATTTTTCTCATAAAATGCTTTGGTCGTTTCGAGGTATCTTTTCTTGAAAATGAAAGAATCTTTGCGCTTGAACAGAGGCGGACCGACTTTCCAACCAAACCAGTAGCCGAACATGTTTCCTAAAACAGCAGCGGTTGCCAGTAGCAGTAGCAGTAAAAAAATGTTGGGGGTTAATAAATCTGGCTTGGTGCGGCAGATGAGTCCGGAGATAAAAATGAGGGAATCGCCGGGAAGGAAGAATCCGATGAGCAGTCCGGTTTCAGCAAAGACCACGAAAAGCAGGAGAGTGAGTCCGCCGTAGGAGATGATTGATTCAGGATCGGTAAGTTGTTTTAGAAACTCCCACATGTGTTCTCAAAGGTAGGTGGGATTTTAACCGCCAAGACGCCAAAACGCCAAGGTGTTGGGAGGAATTCGTAAACCGTTGTTGCTACGTTTTATTTTCTTGCGGATCACCCAATGCTTTTTCCCACTTAGAAACAACAGCAGTTGCAACCGCATTTCCCGCAACGTTAGTAGCAGAGCGACCCATGTCGAGAAGCCAATCTACGGCGATGATGATGGCAAGACCTTCTGCAGGAATTCCGAATGCGTCGAGCATGCCGGCGATGACAACGAGTGATGCGCGAGGAACACCTGCGAGACCTTTGCTTGTAACGAGAAGCATGAGCATCATCGTGAGTTGCTGACCAAGTGTAAGATCATGACCATACGCCTGCGCAATTGAAACTGTCGCGAACGTCATATACATGATAGATCCATCGAGGTTAAATGAATAACCGAGTGGCAACACAAATCCGATGATGCGATCAGGACAACCGAAACGTTCGAGTGCGGTAATTGTTTTTGGCATTGCAGCTTCCGATGAAGAAGTTCCGAATGCAATCAGCATCGGTTCGCGGATCAAACCGAGAAGACGCCAGTAGTTGACGCGGAAACACATGCAGATAAGCGGGAGTACGCCAAACACAAATACCGCCAGGCCTCCGAAGAAACACGCGATGAGATTAACATAACCACCGAGAATGCCGAGGCCATATTGTCCAATCACTGCAGCAACTGCACCAAACACCGCGAGTGGCGCAAAGTACATCACGTAGCTGGTTACTTTGAGCATGACGTGCGCAACGGAATCGAAGAACTCGAGAACGATTTTCCCCTTTTCTCCAACTGCTGATACTGCAGCGGCGAAGAACAAAACGAAAACGATTATCGGAAGAATCTGATTGTGCGCCATCGCATCAATAATATTCTTTGGGAAAAGATCGAGGAAGAATGAATAGGCGTTGAACGACTTTGTGCTTACAATTTTTTCGGCGGCCTCCGTAATGTGAAGTGTTTTTCCAGGCTCAAAAAGATTCACGATGATTAATCCCATCGACAATGCAATTAACGTTGCACCGGTGAAATAGATCATTGTCTTCAGGCCGATGCGTCCCATCGTTTTGAAGTTGCCGGTTTTCACCAGTCCTACAAGCAACAAGGAGAATACAAGTGGGGCAACAATTACTTTGACCAGATTCAGAAAAATTCCGCTGAAGATGCTGAAACCCTTTACCTGGGCTGGAATTAACTTTGCAACGTGGTCCTGAATGTACTCGCTGTACTTCGACGGATCGTATCCTTCCCAGATCATTCCGTGTGCGATGTTGCCTGCAATCAGACCGGCGATAAGGCCGATGAGAATCCAGACAGTGAGCGCATTTCT
Source organism: uncultured Chryseobacterium sp. (assembly GCA_964447465.1). Taxonomy (GTDB): domain Bacteria; phylum Bacteroidota; class Bacteroidia; order Palsa-965; family Palsa-965. The sequence goes on along the minus strand of CAYUTR010000011.1, from coordinate 9,171 downwards.
TTTAATCCAATCCATAACAATACGCAATTATCAATGTACAATGCGCAATGCGCAGTAAATAGTTACAGCTAAATGCTGTCTGCAAGTTACCAATCTTAATCTATTACTGCGTATTGCGCATTGCTTATTGCGCATTGGCTAGTGAGGTAGCACGTCCACAATCTCCTGTCGCACGCCGATGTTGAGAATGAGATCCGGAAGCAATCCAAGCACGATGGTTGCAACAGCAGTTACGAAAAGTAAAGTCTGGTGTGGTGCATCAACGTTGTATTCGATTCCTTCTTTCGCGTCCTTGAAATACATCGCGATGATGATGCGGAAGTAATAGTACACTCCAATCAGCGATGTAAGAATTCCGATGATCGCTAACCACATGTGATCACTTCCGATTGCAGCGGTAAGCACATAATACTTGGCGAAGAAGCCTGCTGTTGGTGGAATACCAGCGAGAGAAAGAAGTGCAATGCTCATCGTTACTGCGAGCAGCGGACTTTTCTTTCCGAGACCGTTGAAGTTTTCGATATCGTCGCTGCCGGTTGCTTTGATGATGTTAATCAGAACCGTGAATGCTACGATAGAAGCAACAGAATACGCAAGCGTGTAATAGATGATGGCTTTCGGCGTGAACGCAGATGCCGCAACGATTGCGAGCAACATAAATCCTGCGTGAGAAATACTCGAGAACGCGAACATGCGCTTCACACTATTCTGAACTGCTGCCGAGAAATTTCCGATGATGAATGTGAGTCCAACGCACACGCCAAGAATCGGAACCCAGAATTCATGTACATCGATGAATGTTCCTCGCATGTGGAACAGGCGAAGGATCGCAACAATAGCAGCGGTCTTTACAACTGTTGACATGAATGCAGTGAATACCGTTGGAGATCCCTGGTAAACATCAGGTGCCCAGAAGTGGAATGGTGCTGCGGAAATTTTAAACAGCAATCCCACGAGTAACATGATGATGCCGCCGTAAAAGAATGCTGGAAGATTATCGGCGTTGTCTCCGATGTACTTCTGCATCACACCCATATCGAAAGTTCCGGTTGCACCAAAAATCAACGCGATGCCGAAGAGCAGGAATCCGGAAGCAAATGCACCGAGCAGGAAATATTTGAAAGCAGCTTCGTTGGACCCTAATTCGTTTTTGCGACTACCGGCGAGAACGTAGAGTGGAATAGAAAGAATTTCAATTCCGAGGAACAACATCACTAGATTGCTGTAGCAGGTAAGAATCAAACCGCCGACAAGTGCAAACAGAATGAGTGCAGTGTGGTCGGTCTCTGAAGTTTCTTTGCGCAGGTAATTCGACGACATGATAAACCACAGCAGCGCAGTGGTGAGCATGATCACGGAGAAGATCACAGAAGAATTCCCGAAGTTGACCATCCCGCCGAAGTAGACCGCATATGCGCCGTCGTCGTACCACCAATAGGAAATTGCGGTGGCAATTGTGCCGAGTAGTCCGAGTACAACCAGCGCGAACAGGGCTTTGCGGAACTTAAAGAGCTCCGCGAAGAGCGCCAGTACACCAAGACAAGAGAGTAAGAGAATTGCTTTCATATTTTATTCGGTACGCGGTTGATTCAGTTAGTGTGTTAAGTTCGACGTGATGAGTTTTGCAAGTTCATTCACGTCGTTCTGCATAATATCAAATAATGGTTTCGGGTAAACACCGAATGCAATCACAGCGGCGCAAACAATTACGAGAACTGCTTTTTCATTTCCTGTCAATGCTGCGAATCCGGATGTTGTACTATTCGTCTCACCGAGCATCACCACCTGGTAACTTCTGAGCATATACACTGCGCCAAGAATTACTGTTGTTCCGGCAATTGCGCAAGCCAACAGACTGTATTGTGAAATTCCGTTCAGCAAAAGAAACTCTCCGACGAAACCATTTGTCATCGGAAGTGCAACAGATCCGAGCAGAACAATCAGGAACAATGCAGCGAACTGCGGAGAAACATTTCTGATTCCGCCAAGCTTACTCATTTCACGTGTGCCTGTATTTTTCAGAATGATGTCAGCAATGAAGAATAATCCGACTACGTTAACACCGTGTGCGAACATCTGGATGATTGAACCTGTTAATCCTTCAGTGGTTCCCGTGTGAACATTGAACGAAAGAATTCCGGCCGAGATCAATCCAACGTGAGCGATTGAAGAGTATGCAATGAGTCGCTTGAAATCTTTCTGCACGATGGCCATTGCCGATGCGTACACGACACTGATGATGGAAAGCACAACAACAGTTGGCCCCCATGTTTCGAATGCATCAGGAGTCATAGGAAGCATCCAGCGGATCAATCCGTAGGTTCCCATCTTCAGCATGATTCCCGAGAGCAACATTGTTCCTTGTGTGGGAGCAGTTACGTACGTATCCGGTTGCCATGTGTGGAAAGGAAATATCGGCATCTTGATTGCGAATGCCAGGAAGAAAGACCAGAACACGAATGTTTGTTCATTCGTTGACAGCAAGTGCTGACCTGCGTCGTACAATGCAGTAATGTCGAATGAATGTATGCCTGAATAATTGACCGGGGTATTGATGTACAACAGAATCAGCGCAGCCAACATGAACAAACTTCCGGCGAGTGTGTATACGAAAAACTTGAATGTAATTTTTCCGCGCCCTTCGCCGCCCCAGAGCAGACAGATGAAGTAAATCGGAATCAATGCCAATTCCCAGAACACGTAGAAGAGAAATCCGTCGCGCGCAACAAATACACCAACGAGCGCCATCTGCATGAACAGCACGAGCGTGTAGAACAAAGATGGATTCTCGTATTTCTTATCGAAACCGCTGAGGATGATTATCGGAACAAGGAATGCAGTAAGCAGAACAAGCACCATACTGATTCCATCAAGCGCAACATTGAAGTGGGCGCCGATGGATTGTATCCACGGAACGTCCATCACCATGCGGTGAACATAAACTTCATCGCGCGGAGCTGTGCGCATGAACCAGAATGCGAAAATGGCGAGACCCAATTCTGCCAATGCAGCGAGCAGCGCAATTTTCTTCGCACCTTCTCCATTGCTGAAGAGCAGGAGTAGAGCGGCGATGAGCGGTAAACCGATTAATAATGCTGTTATCATAACTTAATCAAATGCCTGTTCAGAATAATTTAATGACGAAGATGGCAATTACTGCGAGCGCCATTGCGAATACATAGAAGCCCAATGTACCGGCCTGCAGGTGTTTGATTCCATTTCCTGCGAGACGTGTCATGCTGCCGACTCCATTTACAAATGCATCGACAACTTTAATCTCAAAGCCTTTGTACGTGAGTTCAGAAATCTTGTCGAGTGGTTTGCGGATGATTGCATCGTACACTTCATCGACGTAATATTTGTTGTAGATCACGCTTTGCGTTTTGCTCATCTCTGCGTCGTTCAGTGAAGGAACCGTTCCGCGTTTCTTAAAGATGTTCCATGCAAGTGCAATTGCTATTCCGGCGCCCACAACAGCTGCAATCATCAGTGCAAGCTCATGCATATCGAAGTGGTGCGGATCAGGAATTTTATATCCGACACCACTCGCAGTAAATGTAGGCTTCAGGAAAGAATGCAGCCAGTGCTGGTGGCCATTCGGAATTCCAAGGAAACCGCCAACTGATGCGAGTACTGCAAGAATCACCAACGGTACAGTCATGCTCTTTGGAGATTCATGTAAATGCTCCTGCTGATGTTTTGTTCCGCGGAATCCTCCGTGAAATGTGAGGTAATACAAACGGAACATGTAGAACGCCGTCATCATGGAAGCAATGAGCCCCAGCGCCCAGTACAATTTGTTGTGTTCAAATGTGTGCGCGAGGATTTCATCCTTCGAGAAGAAGCCCGAGAATGGCGGAAGTCCGGAAATCGCGAGTGTTCCAATCAGAAAAGTAAGATGTGTAATAGGCAATGCTTTTTTCAGGCCACCCATTTTGCGGATATCCTGTTCTCCGCTCATCGCGTGAATTACAGAACCTGCACAGAGGAACAACAATGCTTTGAAGAACGCGTGCGTCATCACGTGGAAAACTCCACCGGTGAATGCACCAACACCGAGTCCGAGGAACATTAATCCGAGCTGAGAAACTGTTGAATACGCCAGCACTTTTTTGATATCGTTCTGAAAAAGTCCGATTGTTGCAGCGAGTAGTGCAGTGAGTAATCCTACAACAGCAACAACTTCCATTGCTATGTCGGCATGAATATAAATTGCTGCAGATCGTGTGATCATGTAGATACCCGATGTCACCATCGTGGCGGCGTGGATGAGTGCGGAAACTGGAGTTGGACCCGCCATTGCGTCCGGCAACCATGTGTACAAAGGAATCTGTGCACTCTTTCCACACGCGCCGATGAAGAAGAGAATTCCTACTAGATTCAGAATTTCTTTGTCGGCACCCGGAGCATTTGCTGCCGCGAATACTTTACTGAATTCGAGCGAGCCGTAGGTATTGTACACAAGGAACATTCCAACAAGAAACGCGAGGTCGCCGATGCGGTTAACGATGAATGCTTTTTTCGCCGCGTTGTTGTATTCTGTTTTCTTGAACCAGAATCCGATGAGCAGATAGGAGCAGAGTCCAACACCTTCCCAACCAACGAACATGAGTACGTAGTTGCTTCCCATTACGAGGAGCAACATGAAGAACACGAAAAGGTTCAGGTAAGAGAAGTAGCGGTTGTATCCTTGATCATCGTGCATGTATCCTGTTGAGTACAGGTGAATGAGAAAACCGATGCCGGTGATGATGAGCAGAAATAAACACGAAAGCGGATCGATGAGCAATGAGAAACCAATGTTCATCTTGCCGACATTGATCCACTGGAATACGTCAACCGTTTGTGAAGTGCCTTTCAGTTCAAAGAAAACTCCGACAGCAATTGCAAATGCAACGAGTATGCTTCCGCAGGCAATGGCGTTCACCATTACTTTGGAAAGTCTCTTTCCCGCCAACCCGATGATGATAAATCCGAGGAGCGGAAGAAGAGGAATAAGCCAGGCTAATTGAATCATATACGTTTATCGTAGTGTTACCACTTCAGTTTATTCAGGAAGTTGATGTCTGTACTTTTCGTGTTCCTGTAGATCATCGTCAAAATTGCGAGTCCGACAGCAACTTCTGCGGCTGCTACTGCCATGATGAAGAATACAAATACCTGCGCGTCGGCTTCGTTGTGATAAGCTGAGAATGCTACCAGCAAAAGATTCGCAGCATTCAGCATGAGCTCAATACACATGAGAATGATGATCGCGTTGCGACGGAACAATACACCCATTACGCCCATTCCGAAAAGAATGGCGCTGAGCGCGATGTACCAATTGAGCGGAATGACTTGGATTGACGACATATTACTGCGCGTGTTTTTTACCGATGAGTACTGCACCTACCATTGCGGCGAGAAAGAGTACGGATGAAAGTTCGAATGGTACAAGGAATTTGGTGAAGAGGACTTGACCGAGATTTTCCGTGAGACCTAATTTTGCATCAACCGCCTGTTGCATGCCCAAATCTGCTGCACCTTTCAGAGAAGCAACCAGAACAATCATGAGCGTTCCGCCCGCGATAACTGCAGAGATCTGCAACCAGGCCGGTTTGTGCGGTTCTGTTTCTTTATTCAGGTTGAGCATCATGACAACATATAAGAACAAAACCATGATCGCCCCACCGTAAACGATGATGTGAACCACCGCAAGGAATTGTGCGTTCAGCAGAATGTAATGTCCCGCGATGCAGAAAAACGTAATGATGAGATACAGCACGCTGAACACGGGGTTCTTGCTGAAGATTACACAGATCCCGCTGAAGATTGCCATGAGTGACAATATTCCAAAGAGTATCTCGGTGACTGAAAGATTCATATTCGTGTAATATCGGTTTAGTGGGCCTTCTTGTTTGTCAATGACTTATTCGGGTCCCACAATTTGTTGTGTGCGTATTGCGGATTCGTTTTGAACTCTGCAACTTCTGTTGTCTGACGTTTTGAAACATCAATTCGTTTCTGCGGCTCAATTCCTTCTACCAATTTGTCTTTTCCGTAAACCGAATCGCTTCTTTCGAATTCAACCGGCACCAAACGATCGGTAAGGAAAATGGCTTCCTTCGGACACGCCTCTTCACACAGTCCGCAGAAAATGCAACGCAACATATTGATGTCGTAAACAGCAGCATATTTCTCTTCACGGTACAAATGCTCTTCGCCTTTCTTGCGTTCAGCAGACGTCATTGTGATTGCTTCAGCAGGACAAGCCACAGCGCACAAGCCGCACGCAGTACAACGCTCAGCGCCGTTCTCATCGCGCTTCAGTACATGTTGGCCGCGATACACTTCGCTGATCGGACGCTGCTCCTCGGGATAACTGATCGTCACCGACTTTCTGAAGAAATGCGAAAACGTAATGCGCATTCCACCAAGAATTGCCGGGAGATAGAGCTTCTCAAGGAAGGTCATCTTCTTGTCGACAACTTGTTTCGATCTATTGGTTAACTGCTGCATCACAATTGTGATTTGATATTTATGATTTGATATTTAATCCTGCACTACAATTTGCCCAATCCCCACATGCCTAATCCTGTTGCAAGAAGATTGAGCAATGAGAACGGAATTAATATTTTCCAACCGAGGTGCATCAGCTGATCGTATCGGAAGCGCGGGATTGTCCAGCGGATCCACATGAACACGAAGATGAAGAAAATGGTTTTTGCGAACATTACGCCGAGACCAATAAGTGCCTGCGCATTCGGATTTGTGATCTCGTCCATCCACGGATAGTTATACCCTCCGAAGAAGAACAACGCCATCACGGCAGAAGAAACAAACATGTTGATGTATTCTGCGAAGAGATACAAACCGAGTTTCATAGAAGAGAACTCGGTGTGATATCCACCGATCAATTCTGTTTCTGATTCCGGAAGATCGAACGGCGCGCGGTTTGTTTCAGCCAATGCACAGATGAAGAAGATGAGGAACGTCACCGGGTTCTTGAAAAAGTTCCAGGAGAAATATCCGTCGTTCCAGAAGCTGTGCTGCTGTGTTACGATTTCAGAAGTGCTGAGTGTTCCGGTGATCATGATGAGCGTAACAACTGAAATGCCCATTGCAACTTCGTAACTGATCATCTGTGAAGAAGCGCGCAATGCTCCGAGTAATGCAAACTTGTTGTTCGAGGCCCAGCCACCAATCATGATTCCGTACACGCCGATAGAAACAACACCGAAAAGATAAAGCACCGCAATGTTTACATCAGCAACCTGCAGTGCATATGTTTCTCCACCAATTGTAATCGGAGCGCCCCACGGAATCACTGCACTCGTCATGAGTGAAGTAACCATGAACAGACACGGACCAAGAATGAAAAGCAGCTTATTCGAAACGCTTGGAATGATTTCTTCCTTCATGAACATCTTCACACCATCAGCAAGCGGCTGAAGCAATCCGAAAGGTCCCGCGCGGTTTGGCCCGAGACGATCCTGGAAGAAGGCAGCGAACTTACGTTCAGCGTAAGTGGAATACATCGCTACGACGAGCGTAACTATAAACACCAGAACAGCCAGAATCGGGGGCCACCAGGAGAAAGACATTAAGACAATTAGACTCTGCATATATCGGTGCTTATATCTGCCACGAAGGCAGTAAGACTTTAAGTTTCACTAAGTATTACTTCTTCGTCGTTTGTTTCTGTTTACCCTCTTTCAGATTTTTAATCTGGCGCCCTGTATCAAGTTTGAGTTGCTGTAACTCGTAATGTCCTTGTGAAATAACAGAGTGATGACTGATTGCACTTGGCCCTTCGATATTCCAGTCGGAAAGATTCTTGTGATCGAAACGGCAATCGTTGCAAATCCATTCTATCACTTCGCCCCACTGATCTTTACGACCTGTTACGCGCAATACTTCATTTCCTTTGAACCAGAGACGAACGTTGCCCGCACACTTTGTGCACTTGCGATTTGCATCAACCGGTTTCGTAAACCAAACGCGGCTCTTGAAGCGGAAAGTTTTATCGGTGAGTGCTCCAACAGGACAAACGTCAATAATGTTTCCTGAGAATTCATTGTCAATCGAATTCTTGATGTACGTTGAGATTTCAGAAACATCTCCGCGATTCATTACACCGTGAACGCGTTTTTCTGTCAACTGATCTGCAGTGTGCACGCAACGGTAACAAAGAATGCAGCGATTCATGTGAAGTTTGATGTAAGGACCGATGTCCTCCATTTCAAACTCACGACGTTCGAAATCGTAACGTGTTCCTTCCGCACCATTTTCATAACCGAGATCCTGCAGGTGACATTCGCCGGCCTGATCGCACACAGGGCAATCGAGCGGGTGATTGATCAACAGAAACTCAACAACACCTTTGCGATCTTCCAGCACCTGTTCAGAAGTGAAATTCACCACTTCCATACCGTCCATTACTTCTGTGCGGCATGACGCAACAGGTTTCGGCATTGGATTCGGATTCTGCGTATTCATCTTCGTTACGCGAACGATACACGTGCGGCAGTAACCGCCTGATGTTTTCAGCTTGGAGTAATAACACATTGCCGGAGGAGCAACGTCCTGTCCGAGCATGCGAGCGGCTTGCAGGATGGTCGTCCCTTTTTCCACTTCAATCTCTCTACCGTCTATTGTTACTTTAGGCATCTGCTGCTTTCTTTAATCACAGAGAACACTGAGTGATTTCACTGAGGTTCACTGAGGTATTATTATTTTATGCTACGGGCGCTTTTTCGTTGCGCAGGTTGTAGTAATGTTTTTCGTCTTTGATGTTAGCCGGGTTCTTGATGTAATCTTCAAACTCAGAACGGAAGTGACGGATTGCACTTGCGACAGGCCATGAAGCTGCATCGCCCAGCGGGCAAATTGTTTTTCCGTCGATCTTGGTTTGAATGTCCCAGAGCAAATCAACATCACTTTGTTTTCCGTGTCCGTCGAGAATGCGGCGGAGAATTTTTTCCATCCATCCTGTTCCTTCACGGCAAGGAGAACATTGTCCGCAGCTTTCGTGGTGGTAGAAACGTGTAAAGTTCCAAAGGTTCTTCACAACACTTGCTGTTTCGTCCATGACGATGAATCCACCAGAGCCGAGCATTGTTCCCGATTGGAAACCGCCGTCAGCAAGTGATTCGTAAGACATCAAACGCTTTTCACCTTTTGCTGTGGTGA
>CAYUTR010000010.1:0-39113 GCA_964447465.1 uncultured Chryseobacterium sp. | reverse complement strand
AATGCTGCGCAACTGTTGCCCCCAGGCCACGCGAACCGGAATGTGAAAGCAATGCGAGATATTTTCCCGGCGCGAGTTTGAATTCGTTGTTCGCATCTGTGATATCTACGACACCGAATTCCACGAAGTGATTTCCGGAACCGGATGTTCCCATCTGCTTCACCGCTTTCAACTGCAGACTTTTCAGCAATGGAATTTCATCAAACAGTTTTCGGTCGGTGACTTCAAACTCTTTGTTCTCTTTGAACTCACGTCCTGAACCGAAGAGCGTGTTGTCGGTAAGCACCTGGTACAACCCACGTCCGTCTTTATCGATCATCTCGTGCGGATTCGGAAAAATGCTCAGACACATACGGCAACCGATGTCCACTCCCACTCCGTATGGAATGATTGCGTTTTCAGTTGCAAGTACGCCACCAATCGGTAATCCATATCCCTGATGCGCATCCGGCATCAAAGCTCCCGCTACTGCAACCGGTAAACGGATTGCAATGTCCATTTGGTTGCGTGCACCTTGTTCGATTTCTTTTTCACCGTACAGCGCGTACGATCCTTGCTCAGCGCGCAACGGAATTTCCGGACCATCATTCGTGATTTTCGGTTTCACGATCAGTTGATCGGCAATAGCAGATAGGTTCGCATCCTCCAGATAATCGGTTGGCGATGCAAGTATGTTCTTCAGCAACTCGAGAATATCTTCACGAGAGCTGTTACGGTAATATTTTTCCACGATACGCAATGCGGTACCGATTGATCGTCCTTGCGGATAACCTAATTCGCGGAGGTTGTCTCCGGTGAGATTGTGTTTGTTCATGACATTGTAATTTAAAAATAATTTGACGACCGACAGGGATTCGAACCCCGATCCTCAGATTCGTATTCTGAGATTCTTCCTTTGAACTATCGATCGTATTACAGTGTCAGGATACGATCCTGACACCACCAGGCAACAAACGAAAAGAGACTGTTGCAGTGCTCTACCATCTGAGCTACAGTATTTCTACTGGCCGGATTCGAACCGGCGACACCTGGAGCTTGAGTCGAAGTAACTCTTTTCTACGGCACTGGTAATGTCAGGAGCTTCTCCTTAGACACTGTTGGGTGTTAGATCGGTTTCGATCCGATTACCTCTTGCATCACAAGCAAGCGCTCTCCCGAGTGAGCTACAAACACCGTGTTCCATTTATGATTTAAGATTTGTAATTTATGATTTGCTTTCATTATAAATCATAAATCTCAAATACTAAATCACAAATGTTATGGTCGCGACAGCAGGATTCGAACCTACATCTTCTCCGGTCCAAGCGGAGAGGCTTAGCCAATTAGCCGACCTCGCGAATTCATTTATGATTTGAGATTTGTTATTTACGATTTGTTCTCGTTGAATCATAAATCTCAAATACTAAATCTTAAATGTCTTGTACTCTGTATCGGATTCGAACCGATGCGCACCGGTCGAAAACCGGAGATACTAGGCCACTATATGAACAGAGCATTTATGTGAGGAAAAAATCATGAAAAGGACGGAAGCGCATCTTGCGATGTAGGATTCGAGCCCGATCTTCCTGCCACGAAGTATCCCTTTCATTACGTCACTCACAAAGACATTTATGATTTGAGATTTAAGATTTGTTATTTACTGCAGGCAATTCTTAAATGTCAAATCCAAAATCATAAATGATGAGGTCGGCAACAACACGATCAGAGACTTTTTTCCTTATGGGAATCGAACCCACATCATTCCTTTCAGAACGTTCTGCCCTTAAACTAAAGGAGCGCGAAGTAACTCTGATCTACGGCACGACTTTTTTCCAGTAGGCAGTAGTCCAGTAAGCAGTAGGCAGTCGCAGTTGTCAGTTCGAGCACAGTCGAGAACTCAACAACCAGTATCTCATTCCGTATTTGCCGACTTCTCGACTGCGCTCGAAGTGACAAATACTGCCTACTGCCCAACTGCTTACTGCCTACTGATCCGGAAGCAAAAAGCGATTCGTGAATGGGGCGTCGCATGAGGATTTGCACCTCTTTCCCGTTCTGATTGCTCAGCGACGGGAACCCTATGCCCCGGTCGAGCGAAGTAACACGTTTCTACGACATTCCGGAAATAAAAATATTTTTTCACTGCACAATTCAAACAACGGTAAAAAGCAACAGATCTGCTTTCTGCTTTCACAGAATGCGGCCGTCCTATTTCTGTATTGCTACAGACAGTTGACTGGTAATCATCATCCGTCTTGCGACGCACTCTGATTAACGTTCGCGAACCACAGTTACCCGTGCATCACCACCTTAGGACCGTTATCGAAGTATGACCTGTTTACGACACGTTGTTTGTGTTGTCAGGATCTCAAATCCTGACACTGCAAATTATATTTTTCAAAGAACGATCTGCTCTCACTTCTGAGGCAGCACTTCAACTACAATTCCATACACGTGCTTGGTCCATCCGTTGATGTGGCCCTTATTGTTTCCGATCTGCAATCCTCTCTGTTCATCTCTCGCCTTCACGAGATGTGTGAACTTTCTTCCATGCACTTTGCAGTAAACAATATCTCCAGGTTTGCATTTTTCCCACGTAGCCGGAGCAAGTACGTGTTCCTGGTTGCTGTAAATCAGCGGAACCATCGAGTTTCCTTTTTCTTTTGTTACGAATGTTTCACCATTCTGTAGTTTTTCAATTTTCCAATTCATTAATTCTATCCATTTAATTTTTCTGAGCCGTCGGGCGACCTCTTCCCCGGTGCACTTCCGGGGAAGAGGGCCACACACTTACAACTCGAGTTGTTTAATCATCGCGATTGCATTCACTCCGTTTTCGGAAGCCTGCAATACATCGAACACTTTATCTGACCAGCCCGCGATGAGTGTTACATCGTCGCGCTGTACGCTGATTGGTGTGTTACCGTAACCAGACAGGTCGAACAGATACAGCTTCGCCATTGGCGCCATCTGTTTGTATTCTTTCCAGGAACTCTGCAGGCTCCCTCCGTTCTGGCTCGTGTTCCACATCTGGCAATCGGTGAACATCATCACCTTATCCATCACAACCTTTCGGTTGATCAGATCGTTGATCACCAGGTAACCGTTAGTTGCGTAACCAACTTCACCTTCACGCTTGTAGTACTCGTCGACATTCGACAGCACTCCACGATTCGGCATGTTGATCACTTTCCAACGATCTCCGAACATTCCGGAAACCACCCGCTGACATTTGCTCTGCATCAGCATTCCCAGCATCAGACCGATATCGAACAGCAGCACTTTGCTTTTTGGCGAGATCGACTTCTGCATTGAACCTGATACGTCGCACGCAACCAGCACGCGTGTGTTGTAATCGAATCCACGGATGTTCTGCGCCGAAGCAACAACTGCATCTTCCAGTGCATTCAGCACCATGGATACATAATCTGCTTTCAGCACTTTCACTTCACGGTACGCCGCGAGGAAACGGAATGGCAACTGTTTTGATTTCGCAACCGCGTTTGCATCAGACAGTGTATCGCAGACTTTTTTCATTACGTCCCATGATACTCCTGCCTCGATGATGTTACGCAGGTTACGCATCAGCGCCATGTATCCAACTTTTCCGCTGTTGATCAGCTCTTCCCACTTTGCACGGAACGCTGCTGCTTTCGCTTTGTCGTTCTCAAACTTCTGCTGACCAAGAGCCGACAGTTCAGTTTCCCAGGTATATGCTACCGAGAGATTCTTTTCTGCGATTTTGTTGAACACCGCTTGCTGCTCATCACTTTTCGCTTTCGGGTGAACAAGGAACAGTGCATCACGCAGCGTTACTTCCGCCTCACGGTTATACTTCGAGAACTGATACTCATCGAAACGGTTGAACGCTTCTGCCAGTCCTTTTTGCACTTGCTTGGAAAGCTTATTCAGCTTCTTTGTCCCCGCACGCTTGTTCGCCAGCTGGTAATAAGCCAGGAGCTCAGTGATTTCGTCGGCACGTTGCACTACTCCATTCACGGCTTTGCTTACAACAGCGTTTCCGGAATTTCGTTTTGCAAGTTCTACTGCAAGAACCTGTGGGATTGAACGCATGTACATTTTGTTACGCGCATACACCGCAAGCTTCGCCACGAATTCAGCATCCGTCTTCTCCATGAGATCTACGATACGCTGAAGACGATCGTTTCCTTTCTCGTAGAACGAATCGCTCAGTCCTGCAGTAACTACCGCAGAATACAGTTCGAGTTCAGGAGTCATTACGAAAGCTTTTGCGCCTTCGTAATTAGTCACTGCTACTGCTTTACGTTTGAAGATGTTGAATTTCATGACTGTTTGTTTTATCGGGTTAATGCTTGTTGTTATTGACGATGCAAATATTTTACTCTTCTACGCAATGGTACTGCGCAGTTGAATTTATTTTTTCATTACTGTATTAATTCATTGATTCTCAGTTTCAATACTTTCTTTTCAATTATTCCTGCGCAAATACATTGCGTTGGAACGGCGCGACTTGAACGCGCAGCCTTGTGCGTATAAGGCACGTGCTCTAACCATTGAGCTACATTCCAATGTTGCGGCGCAGATTGGATTCGAACCAATATCTCGCGCCTTAACAGGGCGCCGCTCTACCATTGAGCTACCAGGCCTTTTTGCGGTAACGATGGGATTCGAACCCATAACTTTCCGATAGACAATCGGACGCTCTAGCCGTTGAACTACGCTACCATTGGTGGACAGAGATCGAGTCGAACGATCATCTCCGGATTTTCAATCCGGCGCATACTCCAGGTTTGCTACCTGTCCATTGTGTTGACCCATTGGGACTCGAACCCAAAACCCTCGCTTTAAAAGAGCGATACTCTGACCGATTGAGCTATAGATCAATATTTCTTCTTGTCCACTTCGACTACGCTCAGTCTGACAAGCATTTTCATCATCGAATGTTGTCGGAAATGGATTCGAACCACTATATCCAGATTCAAACTCTGGAGTCCTCCCGTTAGACGATCCGACAGTTTGCCTGCGATGTTTTGTCATACTGAGCGTAGTCGAAGTATGATAAAACAAAACCCGGTCTTTGGGACCGGGTGCGACATAAAACATTTTTCAATGCTTCAGGTTCGGCAACACCGGTCCGCGAGAACTTGTTTCTCAAAATTCTTGCGATCACTCTGCGGGTGAAATATGGCTGTCATAGTCTTTGTCATCTCTGCCTTCATTTGTTTCTTTTGCTTGTCACTCTGAGCTTTTTGCTTTTGTCATGCTGAGCGTAGTCGAAGCACAAAAGCAAAAGCCCCGAATCTCTCCGGGGCTTTCACTTCAGTTATATCCTAAAGCAATTACACCCCGTGCAGCAGACGATCTCCTTCGAGATTTATCTGTTTGCGTGTTCGTGGATATGTAAAGTGCTTTTTCATTTTTCTTTTTGTTCTGCGACAAATATATTGTAAAGAAATAATGCGATCCAAATTATTCGGCAATTATTTTTCATGATTTGCATTATTTACTTCACTTTGTTAAACTACGCAGATACATTGCGTAGATAAACACGTCCTCTTTAAGACCTTCAAGGTTTTATAGTAATTTCACGTGAATCATTATAAAACCTTAAAGGTCTTTTATGCCGATCAATAAACTCGCACTCATCCGTTACAAGACCATCGACAACTGTCTGCAGAACCGTTTTAGAAAATGGACACTCGACGATCTTGTGGATGCCTGTTCTCGCACGCTTGAAGAATTCGAAGGAATAAAACAAGGCGTAAGCAAACGCACTGTTCAGCTCGACATACAGACCATGCGCAGTGTAAAGCTGGGTTACAATGCACCGATCATTGTTTCAGATAAAAAGTACTATTCCTACGAAGACAAGAGCTACAGCATCACCAATATTCCTTTAACGAGCCAGGATCTCGGAACGCTCACGGAAGTTGTAGAAGTACTTCGTCAGTTCAAAGGCTTCAGTTATTTCGAAGAGCTCAGCACGATGGTGAACAAGCTCGAAGACAAAGTACAGTCGCAGAAGAATAAAGGTCGCTCTTACATTCATTTCGAGAAAAACGATTTGCTGAAAGGTCTCGAGTACATCGAGCCGTTACACAAAGCCATCATGCGTCAGAAAACAATTGATGTAATGTATCAGTCGTTCAAAGCGCGTGAAGCCAGCAGCATTATTTTTCATCCCTACTTGCTGAAGGAATACCGCAACCGCTGGTTTGTAATTGGTGCAACACACAAGAGAACGATTCTCACACTCGCGCTCGATAGAATTTCTTCGGTGAAAGAAATCGGCGGAGAGAAGTACATGAAAAATACATTCTTCGATGTTGACTCGTACTTTGATGATACAATTGGCGTGACGAAGAATTTAGGGATTCGTCCGCAATTAGTCGTGATGAAGATTGATAAACAGAATGCGCCGTATGTGATAACGAAACCGATTCACCACACACAGAAAATACTGAAGACAGAAAACGACGGAATGATTTTCAGTATTAATGTGACGTGGAATTTTGAATTGGAAAGAGAGATACTTGGATTTGGGGAGCAGATAAAGGTGTTGTCACCAAGAAGATTGCAGAACAGGATTCATAGTAGAGTGAAGAGGATGATGGAGATCTACGCGGAATTGCAAACCACTTCACAATAGTTGGACAGGCCGGATTCGAACCGACACGTTTAGCACATGGCATGAGATTTACAGTCACGGAGTCGCTTGCGTTGTCTTTTTGTTTTGAAGCGACCCGACAGGACATAACTTTTCCATTCGGCTGTTGCCATTGTTTTGCATTTTCAGATTTGTAAAAAGTGAATTGGCTTCGGTCCAGACTGTGAGCCTGAACGGAAATCCTGCAAAACACAACGTAGCCGTAGTGAATCTGCAACGCCCGGTTTGACAAATTATACTGAGATGATTCAGGTATAGTGTCAAACTGAGCACTTCGACTTCGCTCAGTACAAGCTCACCGAAGTTTAACAGCGCGGGCTAAGGATGAACAATAAAGTTTGGGTAATAGAATCCAGAGCCGCGCTTTACGCGGAGAATTGCAGGGATGATATGTGGCTGCGCTCTGTCATGATGATTACTCCTTGTCTTTTAAACTGAGAGTTTTCTTTCTTGCGTGGCAAATGTAAACGAATATTATTCAATGTTCCAAAAATATTTTTCGTCATGCAAAAACGCCCGTGAGTTTATCACGGGCGTTTTATCGATAAAATGATGCGGAATATTATTCCGTTATCAACTGATATACTTCAGAAACTCCGTTGCGTGTAACGGTTAGCATGTACATCCCTTTTGCTTCGGCGGAAAGATCAATGGTAACAGGACCTCCGGAAGTAATAACGGTGTTTTGTTGTACGGTGCGTCCGGAAAGATCAGTAACAATGAAATCAACATCTGATTCGTTTTCATACGTTGGAAGATTCACCGTGAAAATTCCGGTTGATGGATTCGGGAATATTTCTGCTTTCTGAGTTGTTCCGTTGGGATTAGCGATCCGGCAACTGTGCGATGCAGTAATAGTGACCTGATCGGTGGTAACGTTTCCGCAAGGGTCTGTTTGCGTGAGCGTATAAGTAATCGGCAGTACGGCTGTAGTAGTGGTTGAGAATGCAGGCCGCGCAACGTTGTAAGCCGTGAGGTAACCGTTAACCGGTGCCCACGAATAAGTAAATCCTCCTGTACCAGTTACACCAACATAGTACGAAGTATATGGGCAGGCCGCATCACTTCCGGCATTTGCTGCAGGATGACCAGTGATATTAAGAACGAACGGAACACTGGTAGTGCACGTTGCGTTCGAGATCGTTACGGAGTAATTCGTAACTACCGTAGTGCACGTGGTTACGCTGTACGTCGGAGTCGCGGTGTTGTAATTCGCCAGGTAAGTTGTTGGCGACCACGAATACGATGTGCCTCCGGTTGCAGTCATGCCGCCCGTTAATGGGAACGATGTACACGGTTCACAACGCGCGATGTTGTCGGAAACGGTAAAGTCGCGACTGAATCCGAAAATGAAAGTCGCCGTACCTGCCACCGACTCAGGCGTGCGTGTTCCGGCCTGGAAACTTCCGGAAGAGGAAAGCCATCCACTACAGAACATTGTACAACCGTCGGCAGCAAGACCATATCCAGTACAGCGTTGATTACTTGTTACCTGCTGGTTAATGGCATCTACCCATTGCAGCGTTCCGGTGGAATTGAACTTTACAATATAACCTGGACGATCGGTACTGTTAGAAGCATTGGCCACAACTCCGCTGTTTGTACCATCGGTGAAATACGTGTCGGCATACGAGGCGCCGGAAGAATAAACATCTCCGTTTGCATCGAGAGCAATTGCATAACCAATTGAACGTGTTACTGCAACTCCACCACTTACACATGCATGAATCCAGCTTACCGATCCGAGTTGTGAGCCGCTGTAATTAATGCGCGCTGTAAATGCGCCGGCTCCTGAATACGACGATCCATCAAACAGGGGTGTTGAAGCATTATTCAGGTTTCCCGTTACGTAAATAGCTGTCCCGTTCGCAGCTATTCCGTACCCACATTCCATCCAGTCCGGTTGATCCGCCAATGCGCCCGCAGGTTGACTTTCAATGCTGCCAGCCTGTATCTGATCATTGTTGAACGTGCACTGATTCAGCGACCCGCTCATGTAAACGCTCGCAATAAACACATCACGGTTTCCGGCGGCTGTCATGGTGCCTCCGCCGCTTTTCCATTGCAGATTGCCCTGGAAATAGCCGGTTGTGTAGATGTAACCATTACGGCAACACACACTCTTGATCTCATTGTTATCGGTTGAACTGTTCGGATGACCCGCATAAAGAAAATATGCACTCATGTCAATGATACCCGTGAAGCTGTCATAGCAACCGCCTGTGCAATTGGATGAGCCACTGTTACTGGCTGTGAAGTTTATCGAACCGCTTGACTTAGGAAGCGCACAAGAAGCACGGAACGAGCCTCCTACCATCAAACGGTTAGTGCCGTACGAAAAAATAGAACGCGGACGCACTTCAGATCCAAGATCCCGGGTGATATAGGTTGAGAGCGAAGCGTTGTCGTTCACAACATATATTTTACCGGATCCATTCACATAGGCACTAACGAAAATGTAATTGTTCGTGCCGTCTGTCTTCCATGCGATGGAATAAGCCTCGTCGTCGTATGCACTGCCCAGCTTCACGGCTTTTACAAACGTACCGGAAGAGGTGTACTTCGCGACGTAGATATCACGATCAGTTCCCATATTGCTCAGGTAGTCCGTACCGATCGTGGTGTTACCAGAGTAATTACCAACTGCATACACGTTGCCATTACCATCAGTGGTTACGGCAATCCCGCCATCACGATCGTCGTCAGTATTACCACCGTCAACAATGCTGATGTCCTGCCAGGTGGCTACCGTTGTTGATGCAGATAAAAAACCGGCGACAAGCAGTGCCGGAATGAGAAATATTTTTTTCATGATTTATGGGTTTAAGTTTATGTTAAACAAAACCGCCCGGAAAGAACTGCTCCGGGCGATTTTGATTGCATGATAATCGTTGTAGGGTTACTCAATGATCAGTTTATGCTGTTCGGTTACGCCATTGCGCGTTACCGAAAGCATGTAAACTCCTTTGGCTTCGCCGGAAAGGTCAAGTGCAACTGGTCCGCCTGCAGTAGTTACTGTAGACTGTTGTACAACGCGACCGGTCAGGTCGGTGACAACAAACTCAACATCCGATTCTTCTTCTAAAACCGTAAGGTTGATGTTGAAGATTCCTACCGATGGATTCGGGAAAACGTCTGTAGTTTGAGTTGTTCCGTTCGGATTGGCCATCCTGCAGTGTCCTGATGTTATCGTCACCTGATCGGTGGTCACGTTTCCACAAGGATCTGTTTGCGTGAGCGTATACGTGATCGGCAACACGGCTGTAGTGGTAGTGGAGAACGCGGGCCGCGCAACGTTATACGCCGTGAGGTAACCGTTAACCGGTGCCCACGAATAAGTAAATCCGGTTGTACCCGTCACACCAATGTAGTAAGAGGTATTTGGGCAGGCCGATACATCACTTCCGGCATTTGCTGCAGGATGACCCGTGATATTAAGAACGAACGGAACACTTGTAGTGCACGTTGCGTTCGAGATCGTTACGGTATAATTCGTAATTACAGTAGTGCATGTAGGAACAGTGTAAGTAGGTGTTGCTGTAGTGTAATTCGTCAGGTAAGTCGTTGGTGTCCATCCGTAAGTTGTACCGCCGGTTGTTGTAATTCCACCTGTTAATGGGAACGCGGTACACGGTTCACAACGCGTGATGTTGTTGGAAACGCTGAAGTCACGACTGAATCCGAAAATGTAAATCGCGACTGCAGTACCCGATACTGACTCAGGGGTAAGCGTACCAGCCTGGAAGCTTCCGGAGCCGGAAACCCATCCGGTATTGTAAATCGAACAGCCGTCTGCAGCCATACCATGACCTTCACATCGTTGGCCGTTTATGACCTGCTGATTAATTGCATCCACCCACTGAATCGTTCCGCTTGAATTGTACTTTACAACGTAACCGGGGCGATCGGATGCGTTAGAGCCATTCGACACAACTGTGCTGCCTGAACCATCTTTGAAATAGGTATCAGCGTATGCTGCCCCGGAAGAATAGACATCTCCGTTAGCATCAAGCGCAATAGAATATCCAATAGATCGGGTTACTGCACTTCCACCACTGTTGACGCATGCACGAACCCAGTTCACTGCTCCAAGTTGTGAACCACTATAATTGATACGCGCTGTGAATGCACCTGAACCTGCTGTTGAATACGATGATCCATCGAACAACGGCGTTGAAGCATTGTTCAGGTTTCCGGTGACATAAATAGCTGTTCCGTTTGCCGCGATTGCGTATCCACACTCTTTCCAGTCGGGTTGCAATCCTGCTCCTCCTGATGGCTGACTTTCAATACTGCCCGCCTGCAATTGATCGTTGGCAAAATTGATCAGGTTCACCGAAGTGCTGATGTATACACTTGCCACGAACAAATCCTGTACACCTGCTGCAGTCATTGTAGTGCCTCCGTTGTCCCACTGCATCTGGCCTTTGAAATACCCTGTCGCATAAATGTACCCGTTCCGGCATGCGATGGACATAATTTCATTGTCATCCGTAGAACTGTATACATTTCCTCCGAAAGTGAAATCCGCATTCATATCGATAATGCCGGTGAAACTATCATAAAAGCTTCCCGAACCACTATTACTCGCGGTCAAGTTGATGGTACCAGAGGACTTCGGTAATTCTGCGTACTCGTAAAAGGAACCTCCCACTACCAAGCGGTTTGTTCCGTATGAAACAATGGAACGCGGATGAACTCCGGCATAAATAGGCTGAGTAATACTCGTCGTCAGATTGGCGTCGTCGTTCAGTACATAAATTGTTCCCACACCATCAACATAAGCCGTTACAAAAATAAAATCGTTCGTGCCGTCTGTCTTCCATGCAATGGAATACGCTATATCATCATAGTTACTGCCAAGGCGAACTGCTTTCTCAAATGTCCCGCTAGTAGTGTATCTCGCTACGTAGATATCGCGACCGCCCGTTCCGGCATAGGTAAGGTTATCTGTTCCGATAGTTGTGTTGTTGGTAAAATTACCAACCGTATACACGTGTCCGTTTGCGTCAGTGGTAACGGCTACACCACCATCGAGTTCGGGGGTATACGAAACCGATGGTGTACTGACATCCTGCCACGAGACCATGGTTTGCGCCGACAATATACCCGCCGCTAATAGCGCGGGCATTAGAAGTAATTTTTTCATAAGATGAATTGTTGGTTTGTTTGTGGTGCTGTGTGCATCACTCACATCAAACCTAATTCACTGAACGACGATTTCCGTTCGTGAGGTAAGCAACGGTAGTATGTGAAGGAAGCAACGGTTATTTCCCGCCACGAACGGCACTAGTCCTCCATTCTCTTCATGAATACATTTTTCTTCCGGCGCGAGAGCAATACTTTTTTCCCGTTTGCCAGCTCCACCGTGCCTCCATCTACGGTCAGTATACGAACCACGTGACTGCAATTGATCAGCCACGATTTATTCACGCGGAAAAACCCATAAGGAACAAGCTCCTCTTCATACGCGCCGATGTTTCGTGATACGACCTGTTCCTTCCGGTCTGTTGTATAAATAGTAGAATACTTCCCTTCTCCCTGTATGGACACGATATCCTTACAAGGGACGAATTGTATGCCGGTAGACGTGCTGATGCGAACCTTGTAGTCGGCGCGCATCGTTCCGGAATTTTTTTTCTGCCTACGCAGTAGCGTGCGCGTTACTGCATCCTGCAGATCCTTGAAGAAAACCGGTTTGAGCAGATAGTCTAACGCATCCACACGGAAGGCATGAGCAGCATATTCTCTATGAGCCGTTACAAATACAACAGAACAGTTTTTAGCCGTTGCCAGCTCCACGAGTCCAAATCCGTTTTTGTCATTGATCTGAACATCGAGGAATATAATTTCCGCGTCCGATTCAGAAAGCAACAACATCGCTTGCTCAACCGTCTGAGCACATCCGATCACTTCTACTTCGGGACAGTACATGCGTAGCAATTGCGTCAGTCCCTTTAATGCCGGAAGTTCATCATCTACAATAAGTGCTTTCAGTTTTTTCATACTATTCATGGGTTTGAAATATGAGGCATATTAAAACGAACAAGCGTTCCCTTTGCAGCTCCGGTTTCGGTACATTTCCTATCTATAATACCGAATGCGTAAACGGAGTGTTCCAGTTCTCTCAGTACCTGCAACCTGTCCTGTGTAATTTTTATTCCTGATTTCTTCCGATCGGATTCACGACCAATGGAAGATGAATCACGTCCCACTCCATCATCTTCCACTTCACAAACCATGTGTTTTCCTTCCATGAAGAATCGCACCCATACGGTTCCTCCGGTTTCCCGATGACCTATGCCGTGAAGAATTGCATTTTCCACCATAGGCTGCACGAGCATTGCGGGCACGGAAATTTTTTCGCGCTGCAGATTCGCCGAAACATCAATACTGAATTTCAGTTTTTCCCCGAAGCGCATCTGCTCCAGATGGAAGTACAATTCAAGACTCCTGATCTCTTCGTTCAGGGCAATGTACCGTTCGCCTGAATGCTGAAGGCTGTTTCGCAAAAGCGTTGCGAATGAAGAAAACATTTCCAGTGCTTTGGATTTATCCTCATTTAAAACCAATGACTGAATCGTGTTCATTGCATTGAATACAAAGTGTGGATTCATTTGTGATGCGAGCGCTTCCTGACGGTACATCAAGGCCTGTTCACGGAGAAGATCGCGTTTGCGCAGAATGCGATAGCGCAATGCAACGGCACCCGAACATAACGTCAACGCAAGCAACAATACACATACCTGAAACCATTGTGTTTGCCAGAAGGGAGCATTAATAACAAAAGTATATTTGGCGGGTATTTCACTCCACGTTCCATTTTCATTCTCAGCCTGAATTTCGAATACATAATCGCCGGGTTCCAATGACGCAAATTCAACTGTATTCTGTCGAGTGTAATTCCATTTTTCTTCCTGTCCTGCCATCCGGTAGCGATACTGAACTTTGCCTTGCAGTCGGAAAGCCAGTCCCGAGTAAGTGATGCTGATGTAATTCTGGTCGTAATTCAGCTCAGCTTGTTGATCAGGTTTAAGTGTACTATCCTGCACCAGCACTTCGCGTATATAAATCGGTGGGCTATTGATGTTCTCCGTTCTCGCATCCGCATCAATGCGCAGAATTTCCTTTTCATTGGCCAGCCAGAATCTGTTAACCTCCTGATCATAGTAACACGCACCTCCATTTGCAAGAAGACCATTCAACCATGGAAATTCTTTAATGATAAATTCTTTTCCGTCAGGTTTTACCTGGTACAGACCGCCTTCGACTGAAATCCACAGAGAATTCTTGCTTGCCGGCGTCATCGCAACAACCAACTTAGCCGTGAATCCGTCCGCCTGATCTAATACATTTATTTCGCCCTGCTTCATAAATACGATGCCGTTGCTTTGCGTTGCAATCACCAGTGTACCATCAGCCAGCTCCGTGATGTCAGCAATGCGTTTAGCCAGGAGCGGATGAACGGATGCATAACTTTCCAGCGTAGTATCTATAACGCGATACAGTCCGTCGAGTGCGCCCATCCATAATTGCTGACGAGTGTCGCGGAACAATTTTTCAGGGCGAAGCCACACCCCTTGTTGACCCACGAACTGATCTTTTCCACCCGCCGCCAGACAATGCAGATTCCACGCGGCCCCAATAAAAATCCCTTCGGGCCCACAGTTAATGCTGTTGGCGCCTGTCCGTTCCAGTTCCCGGTAGTTCCCGGTTTCCGGATCTAATTCTTCAACAGTGATTGTTGTGCCAATTAATAATGTCCGCCTATCGCAGTTGAACGACATGGTCTTGTATGGTCCATCTTTCTCCGGAGTCTTTGTAAGGTACTTCAGGGAATTATCGCCACTGATGCGCACCACCCCATGATCGCGCCATAAAGAATAAACTCCGCCCTCTTCAGCCGGTAACAGCGCAAGAGGTTTGTCGTTAGTAATTGGAAACGGATTCCACGAACGTACATGAATCGATGGAATGTATATCAATCCATTATGATGTGTAGCAATCCAGAACGATCGCTCTGAATCCTGCACAATACTGGTTACAATTTCGCCGGTATAAAAATCTTCAAATTCTCCCTGCGCCACAGAAGTGCCGGGGGCATATCGGCGGGCACCGCCACCGTTCATTCCAATCCACAAACAGTTTTCCTGATCTTCGTAAAGGCACAGGACAAATTCCGGAAGTGCAATAGTCTGGGCGTTGCCAGTCGCATCAATTTCTATCAATTCGTTTCCAAAAGCAAAACACCAGCTTCCGTTGCTCCTCTTTGTGCCGGAAACGGAATGTCGGCGCGGACAATTAACAATTGGGGTGCGAACAGTTGATTGTACACTTTCGAAAGTAAATACGTACCTGCTTTCAGGTTTATTTGCATCAATCGTTCCCATGAGGAGATCATCCTCATATTCTTTAGCGAAATAGTGCCGTTGCATGGTGGAATCAGCACTGGTCAAGTTTGTGAACTTTCCTGTTGCCGATACCTGAATAATTCCATGCAGCAGATATCCGATTACCATTATTCCCGACGGATCAACATGCAGGGTTCGGGCAATGCGCATCCCTGGCAAATACTTTTTCAAGGTGTCGTTGAAGATATATTGAACGACCTTGTTATTTTCAATATAGCACAGCTCGCCATTAAATGGCATAAGCCAAATTCTGCCACCATAATCTTCTTCAATGCAGAAAACGGTGTTGTCGGTCAGACCTTGCGTTGTCGTAAAAGATTCGAACCGGTAACCGTCAAAACGAAATACACCGCGATCAGTTGCAGTCCATATGTATCCCTTTTTATCCTGAAGAACGTCGTAAATCTCATTACATGTCAGGCCGGATGACTGCTTGTATCGAATAGATGCCGGGGATTGAGCGTTTGCAATTACGCCTGCGCTTATACAAATCAATAGCAGTCCGCTTCTGAAGCGTGGTAGTGCTTTGCATTTAAATATCCGGCAGACGAAATCCCCCAGCATAAGTATTGGGTTTGTTTATGCTATAATCGATAAGACAAGTGGGGGATGCCTCTTCCGTAAATATAAACAGAATAATTCCGGAACTAATAACCGCGATGATTAGTTCTTACTCGTTCAGGTTATACGGGTGTCCGGGAGACAATGCCCATCCATCCGTACAATTCTCGGCGACAATTTTCCGATCACATCCACACGATCAACCTGCGCTACATTAAGGTGTGAATGTCTTTGTACGCATGTGGTGCTTCATCCAGCCCGCCGCCGATCAACGTAACGTTATTTGCTTTCAACATGGCTTTCATGTCGGAGCTCTTCACGTTCTTCAATGCGGCAGTGCGCGACATTAGCACGTAGCAACAGATTTACAGTCTGTCTCCTTCACCAGTTTGGATACTACCCATTTTCAGTACACAATGCGCAGTTTACATTACGCAGTCCGCAGTGTTTCCACAACTGCGCACTGTACAAGTACTCTCTGTCAGATTCGAACTGACACTGATTGGTTTCTAAGACCAATGCCTCTTCCGTTGGGCCAAGCGGGTATTTAATTTTTACGCAAAACTTTTCCATTTCCTCCTCGCGAATATTTTTTCGCAGTAAGAACAAAAAACAAAAAGCCTCCTGAAGTGAATCAGGAGGCTCCGTGTTAAACTATATGGTCACAGTTTACTCAATACGATTCCTCCCGTTATTCACCAGTGAATAACTGCTTAACAAGAGGAGAGAATATTGATTTACTGTTTTCATTCTGATGCAAAGGTGAAACTTTTTTTCAATCACTCCGACATGAAGTGAAAAATATTTTTTGCGTTTGCTGAAATTGCATTCGCTTTTTGTTCAATTCCACTGCAGTTCCCCGAACGATGTTCATTACATGATTCGATCACCTATCTTAGTTCAACTACAAAACCAAGCTCCATGAAAAAAATCTACTCGCTCACTTCTGCATTACTTCTTGCACTCGCCCTTTCCGCCCAATCCGGCTCCCAAAGTTTCACTGCTTCCGGAATGTTCATCGTTCCTGCTGGTGTAACAACTCTCACAGTTGAAATTGTTGGTGCAGGCGGTTCTGGTGGAGGAAATGGCGGTGGTGGAGGCGGCGGCGGCGGATACGCCAGCGGAATTTATTCTGTGAATCCTGGTGATTCTATTTACTTCGACGTAGGAAGTGCGGGTGGTGGACCGAATGGTGGCGCAACAAATATTGGTCAGTTGGGTATAACTGCATACGGCGGCGACAATGGAGTTTCAGTTTCCAATCCGAATATTGGTGGAGGTGGAATTGGTGGGAATGCGAACGGCGGAAACATTGCAAACAACACAGGTGGTGATGGCGGGGGTGGATATTGGACTTACTTCGGCGGTGGCGGTGGCGGTGCTGCTGGTTCAATCGGAAATGGAACTGCAGGTGGAAACACAATTGCGTGGACAGGAATTTGTCAGACTCCAGGCGGAGCTTATGGACCGAGTGGAGGTTCACCCGGCGGTGATGGAGGAAAGGGTGCGGGATTTACAGATGTGAATTGTAATAATTCTGATTTTGCAGCCAACGGTGGAAACTATGGTGGCGGAGGCGGAGGTGGAAATGGTAATGGAGGTCCAGCTGCAAACGGTGCAGGTGGATATTGCAATTTTATGTGGGGCCCACAAAGTACTTCAGGTGTTTCATTGCTTGCTACAATTTCTGTTTCACCGAATCCATTCGCAAACCAAATTCAAGTGCAGAACGCGAATGGTAGTGAAGTATTCCATTTGCACACTGTAACCGGACAGGTTGTGTGGAGCGGAATAAATGTTCAGCATCAGGATTTTTCATTCCTGCCATCAGGACTTTATGTGCTCACGATTCAGCGCGATGATTTGACGCAGGTTGTGAAGCTGGTGAAGGAATAAGAATAGTTTTAATTGAAAAAGCCCCGACGATCGCGAACGAGTCGGGGCTTTTCAGTTTTACTAGTAGTTATTGAACCACAAGCTGATGTACTTCTGAAACACCATTGCGTGTAACAGTAAGCATGTACACTCCTTTCGCCTGAGTTGAAAGATCAATTGTGTGTTGACCACCAGCAGTTGTGAAACTATTCTGCTGAATTGTACGGCCTGTAAGATCAGTTACGGTGAATTCGACTAGCTCATCGGTTTCTGTGAAATCCATATTCACAGTAAACAAACCTTCCGAAGGATTCGGGAATACACGTGCCGATGGTTGGTTTGGATTCATCATTCGATGTGGACAGCCCAACTTTGGCGATACGGTGATGTAATCGTAACTCACATTACCGCAAACATCCGTTACAGTTAATGTGTATGAAATTGCAGATGGAAGACCGGTAGAAGGAGTGGTGAATGTAGGTTGATCTTGATTCCAGGTACTTCCGAGGTAGTATTGCGGAAACCAATCGTAAGTCAACCCGTCGGGCATATTTGTTCCCATAGTTACAACATCATCAGCGCACACATCAAAGTCTGCTCCTGCATTTGCAACACTCACAGCAGAGCTTCCTGCGGTAATGCTCACTGATGCTGATGTATGACATCCTGTAACGCTGTTGCTAATTGTGCAAACGTAGTTTGTTGTTCCTGAATTGCTGCAGGAAGTAAGACTGTAGTTGGTATTCGGGTTGAATGGGCTCGTGAGGTTAGTTGTTGGCGACCACGAATAGGACGTTCCTCCCGAAGCATACATACTTAGAGTATTTGGGAATGAAGCACAGGCTTCGCAGTAAGTCTGATCAATTCCGATTTGAGCATCGCGGCTGATATCAAAAATAATCATGGCTGTTTTGCTCAGATCAATATTCTCAGGCGTAAGATTTCCTGCCGCAAACGGTTTCTCTTGAGACCAGCCCGTCACGTATACATCACAATTAAATGTAGTAATGCTGTGTCCTTCAGTAATAGATCCCGATCCCGCTGCCTGATTGACGCCATGCGCACTCAGAATATCTCCGCTTGGATTGTAGCGCGCGATAAATCCCGGACTTGCGGCTACATTCGAAATAGTAATGGGACTGTTGCTTCCTCCTTCGAAACGCGCATCGTCCAGACAACTGCCGGTTGCAAATACGTTTCCTAATGCGTCTACAGCAATTCCATAGCCTACGGCAATTTCTGATGCGCTGCCCGAAGTATGTTCAGATTCGCGTACCCAGCTTACACTTCCAAGAATAGATCCATTGTAGTTTATGCGTGCAATAAATGCTCCCGCTCTGTCGTATGTGGTACTTCCGAATACAGGATTAGACCCCTCAACGCTCAAGCCACCGGTGACGTACACTGCAGTGCCGTTTGCACAAATCCCATTACCACATTCAAGGAACCCGCTATCATCGTCATCATTCCCTGCCTGAATGAAATTGTTCACATACGTTAACTGGTTGAATGAAGTAGTGATAAGAATACTTGCAAAGAATACATCCTGCATTCCTTGCGCTGTTACAGTAGTGCTGGTACTCGACCACTTCATATCGCCCCGGAAATAGCCTGTGCAATAGATGTACCCGTTTCGGCACCAGATCGACTTGATTTCATTCGATGCTGTTGTGTTTTCCGGATGCTTCGCGAACAGAAAGTATGCGTTGACGTCTATCATTCCCGCAAAACTTTCGCGACATCCGCCTGAACAATCTTCAGAATAATAATTAGTCGCTTCCAGATCAATAGTGCCGGAAGATTTCGGCAGTGAACACGATTCAGAATAAGAACCACCAATCAGCATCTTACCTGTAGATCCGTAGGTGAACAACGAATAAGGGCGAACATCATACCCGAGTTCTCTGCCAAACACAATTCCGAGAGGAGTCGTATTATTTAGTTTGTAAATCATCCCGACACCGTTCTCGCTGCATCCAACAAAGATGTAGTTGTCGCGAAGGCAAAGTGTATACCCAATATCATCTCCATCTCCGCCAATTTTTATTGCCTTTACCACCGCTCCACTTCCGCCACTATACTTCGCTACAAAAATATCTTTCCCCTCTGTTGCGGTTAAGGTATATGTGCCGATGACTATCTGCTGTTCGAAGGTGCCTACTACAAACAAATCGCCATTGGAAGGATCCGCGATTACCTGTTCACCGCCAATTTTGCTTGTAGAGTTAAACATATTCACGTCCTGCCAGGGTGCAACATAGGTCGTTTGTGCTCCGAGGAAACCCGCCAAGAGCATCGCAGGTAATAACAATAATTTTTTCATAGGATAAAGTTTTGGTTTGTTCATGATGCAACGGCATCACGCAACAAACATAAACTCGCCTGCGCAAATGCAGATTGGGGAATGTAACCAACGCACACAAAACTGTAACGAACGGAATTAGTTTTGTAACGAACGGTATCAGCCTTCCATTCTTTTCAGAAAATCGTTTTTGCGGCGACGAGACAACAAAACCTTTTTTCCGTTGCGCAATTCAATTGTTCCGCCATCACTATTAGAAAGCTTCACTACGTGCGAACAATTAACGAGCCATGATTTGTGTACACGGAAAAAACCGTGCGCAGAAAGTTCCTCTTCAAATTCGCCGATGTTTCTCGTTATCAGCTGTTGCTTGGCATCAACGAAATATACTGTTGAATATCTTCCATCACCTTCAATACCTACGATGTCATTCACCGGGACAAACTGCATTCCTGTTGTTGCACTTATCTTCAAACGATAATCCGAATTCACGGCAACGTCTTTGTCTCTTCGTACAGCCGCACGCGCAACAGCAACCCGCAGATCTTTATACGAAACCGGTTTCAGCAGGTAGTGAACTGCGTCAACTGTAAACGCACGCTGCGCATAGTCGGCATGCCCGGTAACAAACACCAGTGAAGCGCCGGAGGAAGTAGCAATTTCTGTGAGATCGAATCCGGTTCCTTCCGGTAATTCCACATCGAGAAAGGCGATATCAGGTTTGACCGCAACGAACAATGGTGCTGCGTCCTGAATGGAACGTGCCGTTTTTACTACTTCAACTTCCGGACAATACAGTTTGAGTAATTCCCGCAATCCGTCTATTGCGTGTTGCTCATCATCAACTATTAATGCTCTCAGCTTTTTCATCGACTGTTGTTTTATTTATTGTGTACGGAAGTGCAAAACGGACGAGCGTACCAAGCGCTTCACCCGTGCCTGGATTCACCTTATCAATAATGTCAAAAGAATAATTTTCATTATTCATTTGCCCGATCACCCGCAGGCGATCACGCGTGATTCTCATGCCTGCAGAAGAATGCGATTTCCTGAACTGTCCCGCTGCGTTGCGGCCAATACCGTTGTCCTCCACTTCACAAATCAGTTTTTCGCTCCGTATATCAAAACGGATTACAACCTCGCCGCCGCCCTCCTGCCTTCTCAATCCATGTACAAGCGCATTCTCTACCAATGGCTGAATAAGCATTGCGGGTACGGATAATTTTTCCGTTTCAATATTTTTCCCGAGAATAATCTCATAACTGAGGTCGCCCTCGAAACGCATTTCCTCCAGCTCAAAATACAACTTCAGAATTCGAAGTTCCTCTTCCAGCGGAATATACCGCTCAGTGGAATGTTCAAGGCTCGCACGAAGAAGTGAAGCGAACGATGAAAACATATCGAGCGCTTTTGTTTTTTCTTCTTTTAGTACAAAAGCCTGGATTGTATTCAGTGTGTTAAAAACAAAATGCGGATTCATTTGTGATGCCAGTGCCTGTTGACGGAAGATCAACGCCTGTTCACGAAGTAAATCGCGACGACGTATCATCCGGAAACGAAGAACCGTTGCCACATACAACAACAATCCTCCCGCAATAATACAAACGCCGATAAACCACCACGTAGCCCAGAACGGAGAAAGGATATTGAAAGAAAAAGTTGCCGCTTGTGACGACCACAATCCGTTTTCGTTTTGTGCCTGAACTTCGAATACGTAATCGCCCGCACCGAGTGAGGCAAACTCCAGCGTATTCTGCTTCGTGAACTGCCATTCATCGCCGCCCTTCAGGCGATAACGGTAATTTACATTTCCCTGCAACCGGTATGCAATTCCACAGAAACTGATGCGTAATGTATTCTCGTTGTAGGCAAGCTCGGCGCGATTCTCCATCTGTAATACCGAATCACCAACAAAAACACCCGTGATGTAAATCGGAGGAGATGTTGTAGACACAGAGGTGGCTGAAGGGCTGAATGAAATAACACGATTGCCGTCGCAAACCCAAAGCTGATTTGTGGAAGGAACAAATCCCGGTTTACCTCCGTGCCCTACAATCGTTTTCATGATTCTCTGTTCTTCAAAAGAAATTCCTCCGCGCGAAACATGAATTTCGTAAAGCCCTTCCTGTGTAGAGCACCACAACGAATTATTCAATCCTGCAACAACTCCGTACACATGATCACAGGGAAACTGATCGTTCTGCGTGAGCGTCTGGATTATTCCGTTGTGAAGAAACGCAATTCCGTTACTTTGCGTTGCAACCACTAATGTAGCATCCGGCAGCTGGCACATTCCT
The DNA here is from genome assembly GCA_964447465.1 of uncultured Chryseobacterium sp. GTDB lineage: Bacteria > Bacteroidota > Bacteroidia > Palsa-965 > Palsa-965. Next base: position 17,039 of record CAYUTR010000010.1, on the reverse strand, counting down.
GCGATTCGTCTGGTGAACAGATCATGTTTCTCAGAGACAGACTCCAACACAGTGTCTGCAACGCGGTAGAGTCCATCCAGAGTTCCAACCCACATGGTTCCGTCGTAACCTTTCAGCAATACATCCGGTCTGTGGCGGATCAACGGATCACCTACAATGATTCGTTCGCCAATCGGGTTTATCCTACATAAATTCCAGGAACTCCCAAGGTACGTCTTGCCTGAATCGCAAGCGATGCTGTTTACTGAACTCGGAAATATTTCTTTGTGTTCATTCGTTTGAATATTGTAGTGATACGCACCATCGGCAGTTCCTATCAGCATTGCCTCGTGCTTTTCTGTCCATGCAATTGTATTGTAATACTTCTTCCCCAGATTGGCGTTGTACACAATCGCAGTGTCTGAAGAAATCGAAGTGAGTCCGTGGTCCCGCCATAAAACATACATGGTGCCTGTTGAATCAGGAAGTAGGCAACGTGCTTCGTCATTTTCGAAAATACTCCATGCCCGGATATTCACGTTTGGCAAGTAAAAAAGTCCGTTGTGATGCGTCGCCACCCAGAATGCACCTTCTCTGTCTTCAATCACCGATGTAATAATCTCATTCGGATAAAACAGTTCATACTTTCCTCCGGCCACCGATGCCGCGGGTTGATACTTGAGTAACCCGCCATCAGTACCTGCCCAAAGGCAATGTTGTTGGTCTTCCATTATTGTAAGAATGTGAAACGGCAGCGAAGTCTCAATACAAGCTCCGGAATTGTCCATTTCATAAATGTTCGGGCCGACACAGAACACGATTGAGCCATTGAACCTTTTTACTACAGACAGGTGATGCTTCAGCGGAATTTTTTCCATTCTTCCCAACACGCTCACGGTTTTACCAACGAATTGTACTTCCGCGTTACTGTTAAGGTTGAATGTTTCTGAACTACCCATCAGTAGTTCTGAAGATTCTCCTTCGCGTACCCAAAATGTTCGTGATGCACCTGAAGTCGCTTTTTCCCTTGTCAGTTTTCCCTCGGCAGAAATGTTCACGTAGCCATGAATCAAAACGCCGATTTCAATTGTGCCCGATTCATGAACACTAATCGAGCGGATCACGCGAACACCGGGCAAATATTTCTCGATGGTGTCGTTAAATGGATAGTTGGTGACCTTCTCATTTTCAATATAACAGAGGTCCCCGCTGAACGGCATCAGCCAGATTCTTCCTTTATAATCTTCGTGAATGCGGAATACAGTGTTATCGGTTAAACCCTGCGCCGTTGTGAATGGCCTGAACGTGTATCCATCAAAACGAAAAACGCCGCGATCTGAAGCGACCCAGATAAATCCTGATTTATCCTGATGTACATCATAGATTTCCTCGCAGGTTAAGCCCTGCTGTGTAGTGTAACAATAATAGGCCGGTGATTGCGCACGCATTTCCGCAACGCCGCACAATTGCACAATCGCAATAGCAAGCACTCCCTGAAGAAAACTCAGCGAGAAATATTTGCGGGAAAAACGATGTTTCCCCCAATAGAAAATGGTTATGCACAAGCGAGTGCACATGCATTTTATAATAATCGCCTGGGGAATGGGGCGGGTTTGTTTCTATAAAGATAGAAACAATCTGTTTGAACGTCTGCCTACTTTACCAGCACGGCATTTCGCTCTCTCACCATTTTCATAGCACTACCCCATACGGTCAACTGGTCGAACAATCTGCCTAGTGTTTTGATATGACGCTCGCGCGGTTTGAAGCGGAATTCATCTTCAAAATCGTCCGACAACGATAACATTACCTGCGATCTCACATCCGCAATCATTAGTGCTCCCATTATCGAGCGAAGTTGCTCAACGGCACGGACACCGCCTTCACTTCCGTAACTCACGAAACCTGCAGCTTTGTTGTTCCACTCTTTGAAAAGAAAATCAATTGCGTTTTTCAGCGCTCCATTGATTCCGTGATTGTATTCGGGAACAACAAATACAAATGCATCATAAGAAGCAATTGTGGCCGACCAGTCTTTTGTATGCTGATGCGTGTACTTCGCCTTCGATGCCGGCATCGGTTCATCCAGCAACGGCAATTTCCAATCGAGCAGGTCGATCAGCTCAAATGTTGCATCAGTGCGCATACGCGCAAGTTCATATACCCATTTCCCGACTGCATCTCCGTTCCGGTTTGGTCGTGTGCTTCCAATGATAACTGCGATCTTGATCATACTTGTGAAAATTATCAGTTAGTGCCTTTGTAATTCTCGCGCATTGCGCGGACGAAGAGAACAATTTTCTTCACATCGTCCCTTGAAATCTGATCTTCCTTAAATGCAGGCATGTCGCCTAATCCATTACGTATCTGGAAGTGAATCATAAAATCAGGAAGAGGCTTGTCGTTGAGCGATGGTCCTTCTCCTTTATTTCCTCCGGGGTGACACTTATTGCAGTGCGTCATAAAAAGCCCCATTCCCTGGTATTCTCGTTGGCTGAAAAGCACACCCATCGAATCAGGAATCTCGTCCTGAATACTATCGAGTTCCGCTTGTGTAATGTATTCGTCGTATGTAGCATTGAGTGAATCATCACGGTTCTCCTCGGCGTTATCATTTCCGCAACTGAAGAGAAATGCAGTGAATCCCAAAGCAATCATGAACAGATTGCGCTTGTGAGCACGTGGATCGAACTTGTTCTGCCGTGAAGGATTTTTTAGCATCAATGCCGATCCGATCAGGAATACAATCAATCCGAGAAGTAAAAGTAATTCGAGCATAGCGTTGGTTTTAGAAATAAATAATCCGGGGACAGCTTATGCCGTCCCCGGTGTGCATTATGTTTCTTCACGATTTATCCTTGAACAATGAAGCACCGAACAATAAGGTCAGCACCAACAACACAAGGAAAACGAAGAAGATCACTTTTGCGATCGACGCTGCACCGGCTGCGATTCCGGTAAAACCGAAAATTGCAGCTACGATTGCAATGACGAAAAATATGGCTGCCCATCTTAACATGACCGTAAGTTTTTATAATTTTTCATTGGAGGATATAGTGTGTCTGCCATTCGGCTGATCGTTGCTTTTTGTGTTTGCCCTGCGTCGTGTGTGATGCTCTATCTTCTTAAGGTGCCAGGCCTCTGCTTCTTCAATGGAGTGCGAAGTCTGCAGATTGTGTGAAGTTTTCGACATCTCTGCCAGTTTGCGGTAGTAATGCTGCAAAACCTCCATCTCATCCTCTGTAAGATCTTCAACACTTACCAGTCGGTTACTTGCAAGCTCGTGCGCTGCTACCAGCTCATTAAGCTTCAGATGAATGGCCACTGATTCTTTGTTCTGGGCGCGCTGAATCACGAAGACCATCAGGAACGTAATAATGGTAGTTCCTGTGTTCACCACCAACTGCCACTCAGTCGAGAAGCCAAACAATGGTCCGACACATAGCCAAAGAACGATAAGCAATGCTGCGCCAATGAAAGCACCGGTAGTCCCTGTAGCTTTACCGACCCAAACCGAAAACCGTTCGAATATCCCGCGTTTTCCTGCGGAGGAATTCAGTTTGAGTATGGATGTCATATGCGCTACCAGACAAATCGCAGACCAACCACGTTTTCATTGGGGAAATGAACAAGCTATGAACAGAAAGTGGGGAAGTACGTGCCCGAAGTGGGGAGACGGGGCGCGTGAAGTTAGTCCTTCTCTAACAGCGATGTCTTCTTCGTGTCGCGCATAAATGCATACACGAGCAGCGAGATAAAAATGCAACCTGTCACGTACCAGTAATAATATGATTCGTGACCTGCATCCTTAACCCATAAAGCGATATACTCAGCGGTTCCACCAAAAACTGCAACTGTAATTGCATAAGGAAATCCGACACCGAGCGCGCGTATTTCTGCCGGAAACAATTCTGCTTTCACTACAGCATTAATTGAAGTGTATCCGCTAACAATCAGCAAAGCACACATCATTAAACCAAACGCTTCCCATTGTCCGCTGGCATGACTCAACGCGGTGAGTAAAGGAACGGTTGCAATTGTTCCGAGCACTCCAAATCCAATCAGCAAAGGTCGCCGTCCGATTTTATCGGAGAGCAATCCGAACAACGGTTGCAGACCTGCATAGATAAGCAGCGACAAAAACGTGATTAGCGTTGATTGATCCTTCGTGAGATGAACAGTGTTCACCAGGAAGTTCTTCATGTACGTAGTATACGTGTAAAATGCAACGGTGCCCCCGAGTGTAAGACCTACAACAATGGCAACCGCACGTGGATGCTTCATCAGCTCACGAAGTGTTCCCGATTTTTTCGCATTCGTTTCATGGGCATGCTTGAAAGCTTCCGTCTCCTCCATCTGCGAACGCAGGTACAATGCAGTCACCGACAACAACGCACCAATGACAAACGGAATCCTCCACCCCCATGCGCTCAGCTCTTCCGGTGTGAGAATGAACTTCTGCAGAATAAGTTGTACACCCAGTGCAAGCAGTTGTCCGCCGATAAGAGTGACATATTGAAAGCTGGAATAAAATCCACGCCTCCCCGGGAGTGCCATTTCACTCAGGTAGGTTGCAGATGTTCCGTATTCTCCGCCAACACTTAATCCCTGGATTAGTCGCGCGAGCAACAACAAAAATGGAGCTGCATAGCCAATGCTTGCAAAGGTCGGTGTGCAGGCAATAAGAAGCGAACCGAATGACATCAACAACACTGAAAGTGTCATCGCTTGCTTTCTTCCCACTTTGTCGGCGATACTTCCAAATAACCACCCGCCAATGGGTCGCATCAGAAAGCCAACTGCGAACACAGCCGCAACATTCATTAAACGAGCCGTGTCATTTTCTTCAGGGAAGAATGCCGGGGCAAAATAAATTGCGAACGAAGCATACGCGTACCAATCGTACCACTCCACCAGGTTTCCTATGGAACCCGAGAGAATAGCTTTGAGACGTGAATTCGGTTTGCTTTTATCGTTCATGCGGTGAACGTAAATGTAGCCGTATTCGGACAAAGAAAAACCGCAAGACTTTCGCCTTGCGGTTTTTCAATTCCGGGGAATACGAGTGCTGCCGGCCGGCTTTTGTGGTTGACCGTCAGTACCTGTTTCCCTTATTGCTTGAATACTTTTACGGTTACTTTAGAATCACCAACACGAACTTCCATAAGGTAAGCGCCTGAAGGATAATTTTCGAAATTCACCTGTAGTGTTGTTCCGTCCGGAGCATTGTGTTGTTTGCTGTCGAGCATTTTTCCTGTTACATCGAAGATGGAAACCAGGATCACATCATCAGGTGCGTGCATTACTTCAATGTTCGCAACATTCTGAATCGGGTTCGGATAAACATTCAACTCAATACCACCGCTGTGTGCAGTGATACCCGTTGGTGCAGTTACTACAACTGTATCCATGATTGTGCAACCCTGCGCATCAGTAGCAGTTACAGTATATGTACCACCACCGAGATTGGAAGCAGTTGCTGTAGTCTGTCCACCTGGAGCCCACACGTAACTGTAGCTTGGAGTTCCACCACCAACAACTGCTGTTGCGCTTCCATCAGTACAAGCCTGACATGAAGCAGGAATTGAACTCGTGCTGATTGTAAGCGCCGTTGGTTCTGTTATAAAAACAGTATTCGAAGTTGTACAACCGTTAGCATCTGTTACTACGACAGTATATGTGCCGGGACATAAAGCAGATGCCGTTGCAGTTACCTGACTGTTCGCAGTGGTATCCCATGCATACGCGTAAGGTTGCGTTCCGCCAGTAGGTGTTGCAGTCGCATCACCGTCGCAATCACCATGACAACTTACAGCATTCGATGTCATTGCTGTTGTCAGCAGTGCTGGTTCAGTGATTGTCACCGTTGCAGTTGACTGACAAGAATTCGCGTCTGTCATCGTTACTGTATGCGTGCCCGGACAAAGATCTGTCGGGTTCTGTACTGTCTGACCACCTGGTAACCATGCATAAGTAAATGACGGAAACCCAAGAGAAGTCAGGTTTGCTGATCCATCGCACTGCCCGTTGCATGACACGTCCGTAAAACTGTTCACGACAACCGAGCATTGTGAGTACCCTGCTACCGAAGCGAGCAGGAACGCTGATAAAATGTAGATTTTTTTCATTTTGTTTGTTTTTAAGACCGAAGATTCCTTCGGAGAGTTTGTTCATTAACAAGTAGTACGATTTCGGCTTCTAGCATTGCCGATACATATTTAACGCGATTACGACCCGGCGGATGTTCGTTTTCGATGCTTTGCAGAATTGTGGCGATCCTTGGCGCTGAATGCAACCTGTCCTGATCGCCACTGTCGTAGTACAAAGCTGGCGGGGACAAATGTGAGGACACCGCAATCCGCAACTGTTACACAACTTGCGGTTGCTGTTACATCATTTCCACATTCATTGTGAATTTTTCGAAAAACATCAGATCAGCACAGCTTCGCTGATCATCTGAAGAATCTTGCGCACCGAATCATATGCAACCTGGTGACGAACGAGAAAATACTGTTCCTCTTCTTCAGCGAGCAAATTTGAATCTGCTTTTCTTTTTCCCGAGACAATGACAATAGGTACATCAGCATCTGCTTTGCGGATCGTCCTGAGCAATCGCGCGCCGCATAACGAACCTTCCCCCTCGCTGACGAGATATTGATCCATGAGAATCAACTGCGGCTTCAGCCACAAGTGCTTCACGCATTCTTCGCCGGTGGTGAAACAGTGTACGTGATAGTTGTGATAAGGATTTTCTTTCGCAAGACGATATCCCAACGCGGCAAGCGATGACTGCTCGTCATCGACAATGAACACGTTGAAATTTTCCTCCCGGATAATTTCTCTCTTTCCCGATACAGGCAGCGCGCTTAACATGATTATAGTATTTAGGTATAATCAATCAATCCATTTGCCGTTTTGAGTGTATTGTAATGTTTGTATGTCTTCATTATCATTGCGCGAACGTCTCACCCACGCGCGCACCACAAATATTCCGCACGTTACGCTTGTCACCAACCAGAACCAATTCCATAAATCTGAAAATTCATCCGCGTCTGCCAGAATCGTAGTCATCATAATGGCCGCAATGCAAACAATTCCAACAGCAATCCAGCGCGCAACGAGCAACTCCTGACGTTTCACCTGTATTTTGATCGCCGCCTTGCGTACCTGGTTCATTAACCTTGGCAAACCGTTTTTGTCTTTTGTAATAAAATCGGCTGCTCCGGCTTTGATTGCAGTTACTGCAACATCAGTATTCCCGACTCCAGTGAGAAAAATCACAGTTGCTTTATCGTTGATCTGTCTCACCTTTCTCAGGATTTCAATCCCATTCATTGCTTCGTTCGTGTCGCTCGTACATAAACGATAATCGAGAACAAGGATGTCGGGCTTAACCTGGTGATAATGTCTGAAACATTGTTCGCCCGATTCAAAACCCAATACACGACTTCCGGGAACTTTCTTGAGTGATACTTCTATGGCCTGACGATACATCATATCATCGTCAACCACGGCAATACAAATGCTGTGATTGCCCTTTCTACCGTCAGCCAGAATGGTCCGCGGCTTTGTAAGTTGCTGCACTGTTTTCATAGTCTGCGTGCATTATTTACAAAATTACGGGGATCATATATCAGTGGATTTTTGTTTCGATAACTCAACGGTTCGGCGCGTTAACCTGACAAAAAGCACGGGTGGTTGGTTTTCACTGTTTTTAAATGCGCTACAAAGGAAAATCAATCAGGTTATTTGATAACTTTTGCATCCCCAATCTGGTATAAAAGTGATACCAGGATGTAGTGATGCAGGTGCACGCTGTTGGGAAACGAACGTTTATGGCAAGATTTTCCTTCACAAATTGGTTCCGCAACGTCTCTATCGCGAAGAAGCTTTATTTCTCGATGGGAATTATGGCTGTGCTGATTGCGCTTGAGCTCGTAATGCTGGGCTTCGCGATACGCACGCTATCTTCTGTGCGAGCATTTGTTGGTGGTGAAGGTCTGTGGTCCAAAGCACAGAAAGATGCAATCTACCATCTCGAACGTTATGGTCACACGCGCGACGAAGCAGATTACCTCCAGTATGAAGAGTTTATGCGCGTACCGGGTGGCGATTATAAGGCCCGTCTCGAACTTCAGAAACCAGATCCGGATCTTGATATAGTTTATGCGGGACTGATCGAAGGAAGAAATCACGAGGACGATGTTGAAGGCATGGCGTGGTTGTTTCAGAATTTCTACTGGATCAGTTATATCGGAGATGCAATTCAGATCTGGACCGACGCCGACAATATGCGGCTCCAGCTCATCCCTATTGCCGACAAGCTCCGCGTTGCAATCCAATCGGGTAATGCATCGCAGGAAGAGATTGATGCTATTCTTCATGAGATAAGTCCGATCAACAATCAGCTCACCCGGCTGGAAGATGATTTCTCATTCACGCTGGGTGAAGGTTCGCGCTGGCTGGAAAACCTGATCATGAAAATTCTTCTGTCCATTGCACTTACAGTTGAAGTAAGTGGATTGCTGCTTACCATTTCTGTAACGCGACGTATGCAGAAGGGATTGAATGAGATCATCGTTACTTCCGAAAAAATCTCCAAAGGAGATTCGTATGCGCGGGCACGGGCATTTTCCAAAGACGAAATCGGTCAGCTGGCGGAATCATTCAACCGCATGACTGACGAGCTCCAGCAAAACATCAACGCACTCGGCACCTCACAGGCTATGCTGCGTACCAGCGAAGAACAGATGGGATTGCTTGTCGACAACATCAAGGATTATGCAATCGTGATGTTGGATTCGGATGGAAAGATTCTCAGCTGGAACGAAGGAGCAACCGGTATCAGCGGATATACCTCCGACGAGATTGTGGGCAAACATGTTTCTGCGTTCTACACCGAAGATGCAATCCGCAAAGAAGAACCTGGTTCTAATCTCGCAGCAGCATTTGAGCGGGGAGAAATACAGACCGAAGGTTGGCAGAAACGAAAAGACAGTACGCTCTTCTGGGCACACATCACAATCACGCGACTGCGCGACGAAAACAGCAAGATGCGTGGCTTCATTGTAATTACGCGCGACATCACAGAACAGATGCGTGCAGAAACAGCGGTCCGTCAAAGCCGCGCACAGCTCGCAATGTCACAACAGCTCGCGCACATCGGTTCGTGGGAATTGGATCTCGATACAAAAGCACTCAACTGGTCGGATGAGCTTTACCATATTTACGGAAACAATCCAACTGCAGAAGAAATCAAGTTCGAACGGATGTTCCTGCTTACCCATCCTGCCGATCGCGAGTTTGTGATGAATACGATCCTCGACGCGATCAGCAAACAGTCAGCTTTTGATTTCAGAAGAAGAATTATCCGTTCCGATGGTGCAATCAGAGTGCTGCACTCTTTGGGTGAAGTAATTTTCAATGAATCGGGCACAGGAGTAAAGATGATTGGTGCCGATCAGGATATCACCGAGCGTCTGCACGAAGAAGAAATGGAAAAGCTCGCGATGGCTGCAACGAAATCGTTTAACTCGGTAATCATTGCCGACAGCGAGGGTAGAATAGAATGGGTAAATGAAGGATTCACGAAACTGACCGGTTACAGCTTCGAAGAAGTTCAGAATACTCATGGGGAATTGCTTCGTCGCGGCAGTCCAACCGGTTTGTCGCGTGAGATGTTTGACTACCAGAAACTGCTGCAGGAGAACAAACCTGTTGTATACGAAAGCAGGAACTATTCGAAGAACGGTGAGGAGTATTGGGTAATCACAACGCTCACACCGGTAATCGGCCCGGATGGAAAAATCGAACGCATCATTGCGATTGACTCTGATATCTCCGAGCGGAAAAAAGTGGAAGAAGACCTCATTCTTTCCAACCGCATTGCAGAGCATTCACTTCGAAAAGGAAACAAAGCACTGACTGATCTTCTTCGCGCGAAAAAAGAACTGGAAGAATCCATGTCAGTAAAAGAACAGTTCCTCGCGAAAATGAGCCATGAGATCCGTACGCCAATGAACGCTATCGTTGGACTTTCGGAAATCATGATAGAAGGAAACCTTACGCACGAACAACAGGAGTGCATGGACGCGATCATGTTGTCTTCGCATAACCTGCTCTCAATTATCAACGACATTCTCGATTTTTCCCGATTAAGTTCCGGAAAAGTGGAACTGGAATCCATTCCGTTTAAACCTTCGGAAGTAATTGAAGGTGTCTTGAGTACCGTGGGCTTCACTGCAATACGAAAAGGAATTACGCTGTCTGTAAATGCCGACCCAACAAAGTTGCCGGAGTATGTTTTAGGTGACAGTTTGCGTCTCCGCCAGATTCTGTTGAACCTTGTCAGCAACTCCATTAAGTTTACGGAAACGGGACGCGTTACTGTTACTGAAGAACTTATTGCTCAGGAAAACGAAAAAGCAACTTTGCGATTTGTTGTTGAAGACACAGGAATAGGAATTCCGGAGGACCGCATCAGCACCATTTTCGACAGCTTTACACAAGCGAGCAATGAAACTTCCCGCAAATACGGTGGAAGCGGATTGGGTCTCACGATTGTCAAACAGCTTGCAGAATTGCATGAAGGTTCGGTAAGCGTAAACAGTACGCTTGGAAAAGGCTCCTCATTTGTTGTAACGCTGCAGTACGAAGTTGCAACCGGAATTGAGCATCGCGCTGAAGAACCGCACAGTCCTGAACAAGAAAAATCGCTCGATGGAATGCGCATACTTCTGGCTGAAGACAATGAAATGAACCAGATGTTAGCGCGACGTGTTTTTGAAAAATGGAACTTTGAGCTCGACATTGCTGCCAACGGAAAGGAAGCCGTGAAGAAACTCGCTGCGGAGCATTACGATCTGATACTGATGGACGTGCAGATGCCGGAGATGGATGGGTACGCTGCAACACGTTATATACGTTCGCAGATGCCTGAAGAAAAATCGCGCATCCCTATTATCGCAATGACTGCGCACGCAATTGTAGGTGAAGCAGAACGTTGCATATCCTTGGGAATGAACGACTATATTTCAAAACCATTCAATCGTAATGTTCTCTACGAAAAAATATGTACGCTTCTGAAAAAACAGCCCGTTCCTGAACACAAGAATGGATCTCATATGGATATCAGGAAATCGGATTTCAAGTTTATTGATCTCACTTACCTCAACGAACTCGCTGAAGGCAGCGAAGAATTTATTCAGCGAATGATAAGGGCATTTCTTGTACAAACCCCGCAACTGATTGATCAGATGAAACAGGGTGCGGCCCTGAACAACTGGCAGGATGTTCGCGCAGCAGCGCACAAGATGAAACCGTCTATGGATTTCATTGGAATACACTCTCTGAAAAAAGTGGTCGCTTCTATTGAGAACGATGCACATGAATTAAAGAATGTAGAAGCCATTCCCGGAATGATTGCGCAAGTTGAACAGGTATGCGATCTTGCGATGCGCGAACTTGACACATTACTCCCGGCAGAACATTAAACACATAAGTGTGATGTTGGTTTTTCAGATACCATGTATCCGCAAATCACGACATGATATCTGATATTAATTAATGTGTGCTTGCATTAATACGGGTTTCACATTTTCAATGCAACATCCAAATTTCTTTTACGTATCAGTAATTGGCAGAATCACTTTATGCAAACCCATGAATTGCCTCATTATTGATGATGATGATCTGAGCCGTGTTGACCTTGAAAAAAAGGTGGGGAAAGTTTCATTTCTCAAGCTCGTAGGTTCCTGCGCTTCCGCGTCGGGCGCCACTGGCATTCTGCTGAATAGTCACGTCGACTTACTCATTCTCGATGTGATGATGCCGGGCATTTCCGGTTTACAATTCCTGGAGAATCTTACCGAACGTACACTGCAGGTGATTCTCATTTCCAGCGACATGCGGTACGCGGTAAATGGTTTCGATCACTCTGTCGCCGATTTTCTTGTCAAGCCGATAACCGATGAACGATTTCTGAAAGCTGCTATGCGGGCATATTCGCTGAACCAGAAACCAAATGGGAAGGAATCGTTCCGACAAGATCACCTCTTTGTAAAATCTAATGGCGTTCACGTTCGCCTGCAGACCAACGCCATCTGGTACATCGAAGCGCAACCCGATCACTTGAATATAGTATCAGAATCCGGTACATATAAAGTACATGCAACTTTAAAAAGTGTAGCCGAGAGTATTCCCCTCGATCAGTTTTTTCGTGTCCACAACTCTTTCATTGTTAACCTGGAGAAAATTTCAGGTCTTGAAGGAAATTTTATTACTGTACAGAAGAAAACAATTCCAGTCAGCAGATCGCGGCAAAAAGAACTCATGACCCGAATCAACCTGATCTGATTTTTTCCGAAGACCAATTCATTCCTGCAGAACAACGTCGAAATTAGTCGAAGCATCGACTATGTTATCCAGCAAAATGTGGTTTCCCGTATAATTACACAACAGGTTTAGCTGGCAAACGACCTGGGGTAAAAGTCTTATGCGAAGTTGGAATTTAGTAGAGGAATAACAGGAGGATAGATCATGAATGTGCTAATCGTGGATGATGATCCAATGATCATCGAAATGCTGACGTTCAAGCTCAGCGAACAGGGGTATACAGTAGATTCTGTTACCAATGGCTGGGGTGCGCTGCTCAAGCTTTCAAAGAATAAATACGATCTGCTGATTACCGATCTGATGATGCCGGATATATCCGGTCTCACACTTCTTAGTCTGCTGAAGAATTATACGTTCGAGAGCATTCCTATTATTATTATTTCAAGTCTTGATCACTCAACGACGATACTTTCCGGATTTGGTCTTGGAGCAGCCGAGTATTTTGTAAAACCGCTTAACATGGACCTTTTCCTTAACACAGTGAAAAAACTGACAGCGAAAGCAGGTTGAGTCTTGAGCGCGACTCAGGATTGACTCATTCAAAGAACTAAAAACATAATCCAATGAAACTCGACATCAGGAAAATAGTAGTCCCTGTTGATTTTTCAGAGACAAGCGAACACGCAACCGATCAAGCAGCATGGCTTGCGGCTACAACTGAAGCAGAATTGTTGTTGGTACACGTTCTTCCTCCGGATCGCCAGTATTTTGAATCGCCGGAGACATTTACAACACCGGATGATTCAGTAGAAGTGCGGAAAGATGCAGCAGCCAAATTAGAATTAGTCGCCCGCGATCTTTCAGGCAAGTACGGAATTACTCCGCGCTGCCGGGTTCTCCAGGGAAAAGTTTCTTACGAACTGATTGATCTCGCGAGTGAAGAACACGCAGATCTCATTATGATGGGAACACATGGCGCAAAAGGCCTCGAAGAAATTCTCATCGGAAGCAACGCACAACACCTCGTTACGAAAGCGCCATGTCCGGTCATCACTTTCCAGCAGGAAAAACGAAAGCCGGGATTTTCGAATATCGTCCTACCTATCGATCGGTCGCGACACTCCCGTCAAAAAGTTGGAGTGGCGATAAACGTTGCACTGTTGTGCAATTCGAAAATTCACATTGTAGGATTGCTGGACAACGAGGACGAAGGCGAATACCAGAAGCTGCAGGTTGTCCTGGATCAGGTTCAGATGGCAATTGATCGCAGTGAAATTCCATATACGCGGCATACAGTGAAAGGTGATAACATCGCGCAGGAAGCAATGAAGTATGCACAATCGATCAACGCCGATCTGATCATGATTCTTACAGAAGATGAATCAGTATTGGGGAAACTCGATCTCGGGCCTTTGTCGAAACACATTGTCAATCACTCGACAATTCCGGTGATGAGTCTGAATCCGCAATACGGAAGCTTTGAAGCGCTCGATCTGACTGGAGCATACACCGCCTACTGAGTTAGGAGTTGGGAGATCGGAGACGGGAGTAAGAACTGTTCTCCGCGCGGGCTAAAGCCCACGGCGATCTTCTTCAGAATTTTAGTAGAATGTGCACGGGCTTGACTCAAAAACAATTTCTTGGATCAAGCCCGTGCATTCTATTCCTAAAGAATAACAGAAAATCGCCGCGTCGCTTTAGCGCGCGGTATCGAAATCACTCCCGTCTCCAATCTCCCAACTCCTAACTCAGAAAACGTAACCTGTCCCGTAGAAGATCCCAACCGCATTGATCCCGAACGAGTAGCTCGAGCCGATGTACATAATGAAATCTTCGCGCTTGATAAAACGAAAACGTCCAGCTATCACCGGCGCAACCTGAATTTGTCCGCCCTTATTAAACAGGAAACTTGCCAGCGGACCTACTTCAAATTCTATTCCTGAGTTCGATCCGAAATTTTTCCGGAACACTTTAAACTCGATGCCCGTACCGAACGTTGGTGATGCCCTCTCACTTACCAACGCACCGTTCACAATAAATTGCTTCGGTCCTGTTGCAAGACTGAAAAACACCGGTATACGAAGACGTTTTGCCGGACGAAATTCTGCAAACAGCAAGATTGCATTTGTTGGCACCACAATTCTCGCACTATCAAGAATTGTCTGTTCTCTTGCACTGGAAATAAACAGCTTCGATTGACCGAAGCTCATTTCAAACAACTGCTTTTTCTTTTTGGTCACTGTGGTATCTGCTGTTGAAGAAGATGCGGCTGACTGTGCAGACACTGTAACGGCAATAAGCACTACAGCCAGCGCGAATAAATGCTTCACGCGGAAAATTCCGGTTGAACGGTACATCATAATACGGGGGTATTTACGTTTGGTTTGGGTGACAGCGGTTAAGGGAGTTAAAACCATCAAGGTTTTAGAAACCTTCACCGTTTTAGCAAGCGAAAAATTACATAATTTTCATGATTATGAGGGCAATAACCTTCACCGCTGTATTCCTTTGCTCAGTTTACGCTTACGGACAGGACCTCCTGGGGTACGGCCATAGCAATTATGCTGGTATTGCCGGTGCTTCGTACAATCCTGCGTCGCTGGCCGACAGCCGTTACAGCATGGACATCATGTTGTGCGGTGCGGGCATTGAGGTGGCGAACAATTACTTCGGAGTAAAGCGCGCTGATCTTTTTCGTTCCGATTTCGGATACGATTATTTCCATCTGCGGACACGCAATACAAAAAAATCGGTTTTCGTCCGTAACGAAATATTGCTTCCCGGCATCATGTTCTCAAATGAGAAATTCGGTTGGGGAGTTGACATGAAGATCCGCACCTACGTAAATGCCGATGGCATCGAAACGGAACTCGCGCATTTTCTGGTGAAAGAATTAAACGATGCTCCGCACTTCAACGAAGCGATGTACAACCGTCACATCGGAATTACTGCATTGAGTTGGGCGGAGATCGGAGGAACGTATGCACGAACGATCTGGACCGGAGCAGAACATTTTGTTAGCGTTGGGTTCCGTCCGAAATTCCTCTTGGGTCTTGGCGCGATGTACGCGTTCGTAAACGATGCCGGATACAGTTTCCGCGACGATAGCACACTGAATATTGTGCGCGGAGATGTGGAGTTCGGCCACTCCGACAATTTTACATTCGACGCCGGAGGTTATCCTTCTTACAAAATGGGTTTCAATCCGGGTTTTGGAATTGACGCTGGATTGATTTACGAATTCCGTCCTGATGAGATGCAGGAAGAAAAGAAAGAAGACAAAGAAAAACCGTGGCCTGGATATCGTGAACGTCCGAAGTACAAATACAGAATCGGCGTTTCGTTAACAGATCTCGGTATCATTCATTTCCGTCACGGTGAATTCAGTGATCACTACACGATCGACGCGAGCATGTGGGATCTCGATGATCAAACGTTCGACAATACTTCGCCCACACCGATGTACAACACGTTCGAGCTGCGTCAGGGCGGAACAAAACAAGGAGATGGATTGTGGATGCGTTTGCCACTCGCATTGAACCTGCAGTTTGATTACTTCGTTGGAAAAGATATTTACATCAATGCGACTTCCTATAGCGGTGTTTACCTGCGCAACTACGATGGCCGTCGCGTTCATGAACTGACACGGCTTAGCATTACTCCGCGCTGGGAAAAAAGATGGTTCGCAGTTTGGATGCCGCTTTCTTTCACGCGCATGGGAGTTGTTTCTCTCGGAAGCGGAGTGCGGTTCGGCCCTATTGCAATCGGAACAACAGATATTCTGAATCTTGCTTTCCGCAAGAAAACTATTTACAACGCCGATCTGTATTTCGTGGTGAAGATTCCGCTGTTCCCAACGAAAAAAGGTCAGGCGAAAAAAGGAAAATCGAAAACGGGCGGGCCTGTTGATGATTGCCCGGATTAGACTCGAAATATTCAGGCGCAGCAAATATTTTACCACATAGATTTTTGCATATCTGTCGTTTTCTAAAGGCGCAGCAAGCTGCTTGCGTACATAGGACACATAGGGACGTATTATACTAAACGAAAACAACGGACGTCCCTATGTGACCTATGTGCTGGTTTCGCCTTTCGCGAAACCACTTAGAAAACAACATACGTCATTATTTTCTATGTGGTGAAGATTCCTCTGTTCCAAACGAAAAAAGGTCAGGCGAAAAAAGGAAAATCGAAAACAGGTGGGCCAGTTGATGACTGTCCGGATTAGACTCTCAAAATTCAGACGCGGAAAATTTTTACCACATAGAGTATTGCATATCCGATGTTTTCTAAAGGCGCAGCAAGCCGTTTTCCGAAAATATTTTACCACATAGTTTTCTGTTCCGCTGCTTGCTAAAGACGCGGCAAGCCGCTTACCAAATAGCACACATAGGGAAGTACTTCATGAAAACAACGTTCATCCCTATGTGTTCTAGGTGGGGGTTTCGCTTTTCGCGAAACCACTTAGAAAACAACGAATTTCAAATATTTCTATGTGGTAAAGAAAACACGGAAGTCCACTTAGAAAACAACACGCGTCATTATTTTCTATGTGGTAAACCCTTACGAAGTATCTTTGAGTATGCACGACTGGTCAAAAGAAGTACTACCACTTCTGAAAAAGTACAAAGGCAAACCACATCCGCTGGAATACAAAAATCTCTACCAGCTTTTGGTGATGGTTGTTCTCTCCGCTCAGGATTCTGATAAGAACATCAACAACCGCG
>CAYUTR010000009.1:0-39685 GCA_964447465.1 uncultured Chryseobacterium sp. | reverse complement strand
TGAACGTGTGGCGTCCCGCTCGGGAAGCTGGGTGTAGGTATTCTCGCAATATCTGAACTAGCGTCCCGGCGAATATTCGTCGGGACGTTTCTTTACACGGCGGCACGGCGAAAATGGCGCGGCACGGCGAAGTAAAATCGATATCACCACAATAACATTCGTGAGGTCACCACCGGAATTCGCTTTAGCGGATTCAACAGGCGCCGTGTCGCGTGGGCTAAGAATTAGAAACAAATAGTAATGCGCCGTTCGCCGTGGTGAGCGTCGCAGACAACCAAAAAACGGAAAGGAGGTTAAACAAACATGAATGCAACTCGCGCAACAACAATGACAGCAGATGGAGCTGTTTTCGGCACAACTGCTGAAACGCCTCCGGACGACCCGCCTTGACCAGTACGCAGTGCGCAGTAAGCAGTGCGCAGTGTAACTGGTCTGGTGTCGGTTTTTACCATGCACAATGCGCTTATTCATATCGCATAGCAGGTAATGAGGTAAACCAAAGAGTGCCAAACACCGTAAACAATGAAAACACTCGTTCTTTTTATCAAGCGGATGACACCTTTCGAGATCACTCTCGTTATATATGTGCTCATCAAGTTAATGTCTAACAATTAAAAACCTACATAAAATGAAAAACTACGACCGTTTTGTACTCAACAGCATGCGTCCTACGATTGTGAACACGCGTCAAAATTTCTTTGCAAGGTTGATGAACCGAATTGCAGGGTTCGTTGTACAGATGTTTAATCGATCTGGATAACTTACCAGTAGGCAGTAGTTCAGGAGGCAGTAGGCAGTCAATAGTATCATTCTGGTAATTCGGCGTTACACAAATAATGCGGGCCCGAAAATCTATTGCTCTTACTGTCCTGCTGCTGGCTGCAACCTCCTGTTGCGCACAGTTCAGCGAGTGGTGGAATGACCATCGCTATGGAATACATGCAGCATACGCATGGCAAGGAAATTCTGCTGTGGAGCTCGGTGTGTACAGAATGTGGAGCTCGAACCCACTTTATGTTCGCCGACAAGAACAATGGAACTACGGTGAAGAAACGCCAATGATCAACTGGAGTCCGGTTGGATTCTGGAGCACAGGTGCTGCAATTGAATTTCCGTTCGGTGCGGGCGAATTCGTCACCGGTCCAAAATTGTTTTCAGAACTGAACATGTCGATCGTAAGTTTCCGTCTGAGCACAACCGCGTACACCAATTTTAAACGCACCGATTTACGCGTAACTCCCGGAGCAGGACTTTCCTTCTTCGGAACATTTGGTGTGTGCTATGAACGCAACATTGTACTGGGGAAAACTATCTTTGAAGCAATCCAACCGAATCGCGTCACGGTTTTCATCAACATTATCCCCGAAGATTTTCCGGCGTACTGATCAATTCCAGCGGGCGTATAATCGTCCGAGTACATACCCGTATACAATGTGTCCGATCAATCCACCAAAGAATGAAAGCGGTGTGATTTTGAACATCATGTTTTGTGCATCGGGAAAAATGATGAGCAAGGCGACGAGACTCGCGAAAACAAGCAGGCCGAATGTAACTCCGTTGCTGACGATGTGCTTCTTCAAGTTGAAATGATTTGCAATAAGGAAGAAAACAATTCCAAGTCCGCCTCCATTGCCTGCGTATCTCCATGCGTAACCGATGAGGTATGAATTTTCATTGCTTTCAGTGAGCCATGCAGAAATGTGCGGAATAAAATCTTCCCATCCTGCGAGAATAAACGGAACACGTGATACGTCGTAAAGTGTTACCGCAACAATTCCGGAAATCCATCCACGGAAAACAAGCTGCATGAGTTTGCGATCAATTGCGCTCGTTGCAACAGCCAATGCAATTGCCGGCAGAATCAGAAACCAAAGTGCTTTGTTAAGTGCTATAATTCCCGCGCAGTGAAGTGCGATACAGGTTACCGGGAGAAGTCCGGCGGCGATGAAGAAGGCAACACGTGGTTGCGGTTTCTTAAATGAGAGTACGGGGGCAAATGCTGACATGGTGTAGAGGTTTGTGAAGTAAAAAGTGTCATCATTTGTGTTTTGTTACTCCCTTTGGCGGAGCTCAGGATGTTAGTAGGACGCGGAACAGCAGTGCTTGTTACAAAATTTCCGGTTTATATTTCTTTTAGTGTTTATACTAAACCGGGTCAAGGCTGCGTTATCTGTCGCTTTCACAAATAGGATGCAGGGCAAATGCCGATTCCATAAATGGGCGTTACAAAGGAGGGAAATCACCAGTTCATGCTAGTGACCAACGACACAAGTGGCCGATTCGGGTGAATAAGTGCTATTCATATCGGTGAAAAGTGCAGGAAGCAAAACTGCATTCCTTATCTTAACCCTGCAAATGATACAGCGCCTCTGCCCTATTATTCTGATTCTTGCCCTGTGGTCAACACAGAGTGGTGCACAAACGCGCAACATCTTTTTCGAACTCGGTGGCAGCGGCGGACTCGCTTCCATCAACTATGAAAAACCGTTGTGGATTCCTTCCGACTACGGTGTGAAGCGCGACAATTGCGGTCCGCTCAAAAGTTCCAGGTATTTTCTGGCATGGCGTTTCGGATTTTCTGTAATGCCCATTGACA
This sequence comes from uncultured Chryseobacterium sp., assembly GCA_964447465.1. Lineage (GTDB taxonomy): Bacteria > Bacteroidota > Bacteroidia > Palsa-965 > Palsa-965. The sequence goes on along the minus strand of CAYUTR010000009.1, from coordinate 37,089 downwards.
AGAACAATGGTGTCGCATTAATTTTTCCTGTGATGGTGAACTGGATTTACGGTTGCGGTAATCACAAGCTGGAAATTGGTGCTGGACTTGCCACTACAGTAACAACAAGATTGTCGTTCTATTTTAAATCGCCACTGGTGCTGGGCTACAGATTCGAGCCGATGGATAAACGCTGCTTCATGCGCGTTAGCTATACGCCTATTGTAGGATGGTGGTTCGATTATCAATGGCAACACTGGGGAGGAATTTCAATCGGCTACAAACTCCAAGCAAAATGAATAATTGCCACGAAATCTCTAAGACAAAAAGCTTCACTAAGAAATATTTCCTGGTGAAACTAGCATACTTCGCGCCTTTGTGGCTGATCGTCGTGCTGTCGTTCTCGTGCAACAAAGAAAAATGGTTCGGTGGACCAAACTTCATGAGCGAAGATTTTGAATCGTACACGGTCGTGGATAGTCTTTTCAAAGACGATGAATCGCGTTGGTCGTATAATCAGAATACAATTGATGGAAACTACATCGCACTCGACACAAACATTGTTCACACGGGAAATCAGTCGCTGAAATTCTTCGCAATCGTTTCTCCTCCGAATGACGCGTCCAAGTGCAGCATTGTCAAACAACACATGGCGTTTTACGAAGGTGATGTGGTGCGCATGTCTGCGTGGTATTACGTTGAAGGAACGGCTCCGGCCGATTGGCTTTTTCTTTTTGACTTCGAAGAACAAGCTGCAATTGGTGCTGGTCCGGGAATACGTTTGGCGACTACAGAAAACAGCGGGATCGTACTTGAACACAAATATTTCGCAACAGATATTTACCAAAGCGAGGGACAGGAAATATTCATTCCACGTGATCAATGGTTTAACCTTACGATGGAAGTAAAACTTTCACAGAAGAAAAAAGGTTACGTTCGCGTGTGGCAGGACAACCTGCTCATTCTTTCCGAGGACAATTCCAGAACTCTTCCATCCGATTTTTTATACAGTCAGCAAGGAACGAAAGGGATGTACCAGAGCATTGAGTTTGGGATTACGGCGAATTCGAAGGATAGGGATTTGGTGTTGTATCTTGATGATGTGTTGGTGGAAAAAATAAATTAACCACCAAGAACACGGAGACACCAAGAAATGTAAATCAATTTACGCTTGGTGCCTTGGTGAACTTGGTGGTCAAAATGAATAACCAACGTTGACGGTAATCGTCAACTCCCCCGTCGCTTCCAACCCTTCCACCACCGGCAGCTTCGTAACGTAAACCGCATTCGCGCTCATCGTTGGTCTTCCGTATTTGGGATTGCGCACTTTCGGCGAAAACGAAAACTGCGAGCGGTAACTCACCACGTGATTCAGAAGAACTGAATTTACGATCGAGCGATTGTACACTCCGCCACCGGAAAAACGCAAACGGTTCTGCATGAATGATTTTCCCAACTGAATTCCCGGACCGAACTGCTGTGTGAATAGTGTGCCGGCGTCCGACTGATTGTAATTCGCAAGTGTGGTGATGGACCATTTCGTTTTCACCCATTGTACATTCCACGTGAAATTGCCGTTGAGAATTTGCGTTTGCGGCAACACATCGCCCGATTGCTGTTGACCGGTGACCTGGTATGAACCAATGAGCGCAAAACTTTGTTTCGTGATTTTCTCTCCGAAGTTATACGCGACAGTTGCGTTTCCCTGCTGCGCAACCTGGTAGAAACTCAACGTGTCTGCAGGAGAAGGTGTCCAAAACGGATCGACATTCGGACGGTTACGCGTATACGAAGTGAAATTCGAGTACGTCGCGTTCAGCATCCAGTGTTTGGAAGGATTGTAAGCCACGTTTGTACTTCCCACCCAACGTTGTGTTGTGCTTAAACGATCGCCAGTGAGATTATTTTTCTGGAATCCGGTATTGAAACTCACAGACAGCTTTCCTTCGAGAAAACGAAACGCAGGAGCAATCGTCCAGTTTTCCAGATCGTTGTTGAAGAAGTAAGCACCGAGCGTTTGATATCCCGGATCCACGTGTTCGTGCATCACAGAAACCGAAAACGTTTTCTGCGTATAACCGATTGAAAACTTCCACGCTTTGAAAAACTCCGTAGTAGTTCGTGTTTCCACCAGCCATTTTTCCCAACCGTTGTAGTCGGTGGTTTCCCGTTCTGAAAATAAATTTCGCGTTAATCCGGAAGCGGCGAATTCTCCCTGCAACGTGAGCGATTTCCATAATATAGTTTTACCAGAGATTCCGATTGCGGAGTTTTCCATCGGTGTGAGATCAGCATCAGGTGGGACAAACAACAACGAACCGGGTTCATCCGCTGCGTGGAAATACGAAACAGTTAGTGCGTTTCCATTTTGCTCGTAACCTGCTTTGAAAGCATAGCCCATTCGCTTGTAGCTGATTTCTTCCTGCGCTACTGAAATAGGATCGTCCATTACTGCTTTGCGAAGACGACCGTACATTCCGCCGATGAAGAATCCGTTCGGTGTTAATTCCAATGCTGCGCCGGTAAACATGTGTCCGCCCAGTGTGTAAGGAGAATACGTCAACGCCGTTGTTCCGATGTGTGCTTGCACCCATTTGTATTTCGGACTACAGCTCTGCATGTTGAAAGGCTGCGAGTATGTTCCGTGCTGATTCGAATAACTATACGTGAATGGCAATGAAACATCGAGAATGGTTACGTTGAGTGATCCGTTGAAATACCACGTAAAAGGATCTCTTCTCGGTGTAAATCCAATAGCGTCGTAGAAAATAGAATTGAGATTCATCGCGCCACCTACAGTGATCATATCCTTCTTACCTACTTTCTCCAGATTTTGGGAATTCACATTCACACAACCGAAAGTTGCTGTGACAAGAAGTATGTGAAACAGTTTTCTCATTGTGTAATCACGAATATCATTTCTGCTGAATCGTATTCTGCAATCACACGTAGAATGTAATTTCCGGGAACAGGATTACTCACGATCATTTGTCCGGTCCATTCATCTGCATCGCTTACTTGTACACGCGCACGCTCATTTCCGAGTTCATCGAACACGAGAATTACAAAATCCTGACTGCCTTCGAGTTCAGTGTGTACAGTGAAGACACCGTTATTTGGATTCGGATAAAGAATAAGCGAATCAATTGCATTCATCGCCCACGGTTGTGCGGACAGCGAATCGAATGGTGTTATGCTTATTGTACGCGTGAGAATTACTTCGCAGGTTCCGTAGAACGCATGCATGGTAACATCAAATGTGCCGGTGTCTGCAGGAACAATCACAGGTGCAAACATTGATGTATCAACGATTGTGGTACCAACTGGAAAATCCCACACCACACTATCGGGACGTGGATTTGAAATGTCAACGATTACAATTGTGTCTCCAAGTTCGGGTGAAGTACTCACGAGAAATTCCGGAGCAGGACTCAGAGAATTTGTGTCGATGCTTCCGATTGTCGATAACGTGCAACCGATTGCATCCTGAATGAGAAACTGGTAACTACCATAACCCAATGAACCAAATACTCCGGTTGATTGCCACGTAAGTCCATTGTCGCTGGAGAATTGATACGGCGGAACTCCACCCCATGGATAAATCTGAATCTGTCCAGTGGGTTGAAGCGGATCACATGGTTGAAACGAAAGCACCGAATCCAACATCGCGTCAGGAACATTTACGATCACGGTGTCCTCACCAACGCAACCTGCTCCGTCGGTTACAGTTACTATGTACTGCAATGTATCAGCGGGATAAACAGTTACGAGTGCTGTGTTCCCTGCAGAATTATTCCATTGATAAGAAAACGTAGGAGTTCCTCCAACAGGAATTACATTCAGCACTGCACCGCTTCCCGGACAAATGATTGTGTCGTTCACACCAACCACATCGAGCGTTGCCTGAAATCCCACGTAAGCAGAATCAATAGCAACACAACCGTTCATCGTATCCGTAACAACGAGGTAATACATTCCCTGCGTTCCCGTCATTGCAGGATTCGATTCATTGAACGAAACAGAATCTGTCCAATACAAAGTTGCAGCAAGTGTAAGCGAAGATCCGCTCAGCAGTACAGAATCGTAAGAACAGTTGATGTTGAAGGAATCTGTTGCGACGATTACGGAAGGCGGAGTGTACCAACCATTCACGAATACCGGAGTAGCAGAAGCAATGCAACCATTCGAAACATTCGTTGCATAAACGATATACGCTCCAGTCACCGTTACCCATAATGGATCACCGAATTGGGTTGCAGAAGAATCCTGCCAATAGAAGGTTGTTCCCGTAGTCGAACTGCTTCCTGAAAGTAAAATGGAATCTCTTGAACACGTGAGTAACGAATCAGTGTAAATCGCCGAGACGTTTGGCGGTGTGATATTTTGTGCGATGATCAACGTATCGGTTGACTCACAACCGTTGTTTCTGTCTGTGATCACGAGCAGCACATTTCCGGGAACAGAAGTTGTTGTTGGATTTGAAAATGATCCTGCACCGATGAACCATCGTAAAGAATCATTCGGATAAACCGAAGATGCGTCCAACGTTACGGTTTGATTCGTACAGGTGAGAACGGGAGTTGGTCCGAACGGAACAATTGTTGGTGGAATTGTATCTGCGAAAACAAATGCACTGTCGGTACGCTTGCAACCGTTTGTTCCGACACAGGTGAGATAAAACATTCCGGGTGTATTCACCTGAACGGAATCTGCATTGCTGCTTGCGTTCGGTCCAATCCACGACCAACTGAATGGTGCGGGAGTACATGTGCCGTGAAGTGTTGTTTGCGTGATAATACAAGAGAGTGAGTCGTCCGCACCAGCGGAAACTGTTGGTGGAGTGAGGCTGTCAATCAATATGGATCGTATCAGAGAATTCATTGTCCCGCAAGAGGTAACACCCTGCACACGGATCTGACATCCGGCAAAATTGGAGGCTGCAACAACCATGCATGAATCACCATTCGGGAAAATGGAAACGTTTCCGAATCCAACATTCCATGCATACGTGCTGTACAATCCAAAATGCTGAACGGAAACCCAGAATGTATCAGTCGGACAAACATCCGGATATGGACTGCCGATCCAGTTTCCACATAACGTTGGAATTTTCATACACCAACTGAAAATGTTACAGCTCACTGATCCATTTGGAAAAGAAGTGTGCTGTGCGAATCGTTCGATCTCAATCATTCGCGCATTAGCAATGAGAATTGACTGTGCGTAATATCCATTCAGTCCGGCTGCATTAGAATTGTAAGTTTTCAGTGTGCGCAAAGTGCTGCCACGATAAAACGTCACATACAATTTATGCGTCGCGGGAAGTTGTAACGCTGCATCGTACGTCTGGATGTACATGCTGTCGCGATAGTACTCGATTGTAAAACGATTGTTTGGGCGAAGCGGATCTGTAATCGGAAGTGTAATCCCGCGTCGTTCTACTCCGCTGGTAATATTTCCGACAACATAGCTGTCGTAATTCACACCGTCGATTTCATAAAACTGTCCGACCACGTAAACAGAATCCAGTCGCGTTACAAAATCATGAATGGATTGTTCAAATCCCGATGACGAACTTGTAGTGAGCATTAACGTCGTAACAGAATTTGAAGTTGCTGTGTCAATCCGAACAAGTCGACCGTCCATCGCGCCGACCGAAGCAATTGCCAGAATTCTATTTTGCCATTGCATGGTTTTTCTCACGATGCCAACGCCAGTTTGATTCCACGCGTTCACTGTCCCATCATAATTCACTCTCGCAATATTGGTCCGCGATTGCCCGAACACAGTTGTAAATTTTCCTCCAACATAAATTCTTCCGTTGTAAACCGTGATTGCAAACACCGTATCCCCTGCTCCACCTATTCCTGTGTTGAACGACGGAAGCAACGCTCCGGTGCTGACTCGTATCGCTGCAAAGTTGTTGCGCGTAACGCCATTCACAGTCGTAAATCGTCCACCAATGAAAAGTGTGTCGCCTTTGATCCCCATGGCGTAGATACAACCGAACGTGTCAATCACAGGCGCAAACGAAAGCAGTACGCCGGTAGCAGCGTTGATTGCACCAATGCCAATTCGTGTTTGGGAATCAAGTGTGCGAAACTGTCCAGCGGTGTAAACTGTTTCTGTAAGTGTATCAACGAATGAACAGGTGATGTGCGATTTCACCGAAGTGTACGACGGACAGGTTCCGCCATTGCATTGCGCAACGGGGTAAGTGATTCCACTCGGCGTTTGCGCGTGAGCGATTGTCGCGAGGAAAAATAGAATACCAGTTACGAGTGCGCGCATCATGGGTTCCCCAGCTAAACCTTGAAGGTTTTAAAAACCTTCAAGGTTTATACCGGTGGCGCAAGTTGAGAAAAAGGTCTGGCACTAGTCGGGAGCAAACGTTTGTAAACGGCTACGGAGGTGATAATTTTAACCCTGCAAAGGGTTAAACCCTTGGAGGGTTGGCTATCGTACGAACTTCTGGAAAAAACGCGTCTCTCCGCTTGTAACCGAACACGTATAAACTCCAGGTACAAGAAACTCCGTGCTGATAGAAACCGCACTTCCGTAGGTAGTATTCACCCGCTGTGCAAAGCAAATTCTTCCGTTGAGATCCACAATAGAAATATCCACATCACTGTTCGACGGAAGATTCATTCCAACATTCAGCGTTTGTGTTGCTGCATCGTTGTAAATGCTCACCTGTTGCGGAGCTGAAGTAACAGAGAATGTATTTAGTCCGATAGAATAGCTGACCGTGATAAACACAGCATCAACTAACACGGTGTGTGCATTGGATGAACCGTTATCGATCTTGATGTAACAACCGAAATCGGAAGAGTTCAGATCGGCAGGAGTCCATGTAAGTCCCCACAATTCAGTAGCACTTCCGTACGTGTGATCGGGCTGATTTACATTCCACGGTTGTTGCGCAGCCATGTTCGTGCCGTAAAGATTGTTGAGATTATCGCGGCGCAACTGAATCGTCTGATCATTTATTGCACCATTCGCATCGGGTATTCCGGCAACTGTGATAGACACGCCATCGATGGTTGCAGTCGGCGGAATATTAAATCCGAAATTGTAACAAGTAAGATGTCGCGAGAAATAACATGACGACTGAAAACAATTCAGGTAAGGCTGCAACGTAACGCTTGAAAATTGTCCATCGAGTGCAGCAACATTTTCTGTGCTGTCCCAGTCGGCACCGCTACACGAAGTGCAGGAAGACAGCGGTTGATTCTCAGTAGAAGCAGGCGCATTAGGTCCATCCTGTTGTGCAAAGACAGTGAATGGCATCAACGTAAAAGCAACGATAAATCGGATAAGCGTTTTCATATAAGGGTCTTGCATTACTAATTGCAACCTCCGGACCAACAATTGCCAAATCCCGTTAACCCTACATAAGTGGTAACTCCGGGTTGGCAAATGAAGTATGCATTGCTCTTTCAAAGAGAAAAACCTGATTTTAATGCATTTTTCAGGTACAGGAACGAGTCCGTGCAATGTGTTATACGTGCCAGTCCGCTGTATTGTTCGAAACTTTAAGTGATGAATTAGAGGTGAAAGTGTAACCTGAGGAAGGCTGTTTACGTAGTCGCCCAAGTTGTTGTGAATTGGAACGCGGATTTTGACATGCTGGATTTGTTAGTCTTTTATAGGATTCGTAGGCGTAACTCACTTGAGCGACTAATGGATCGATGCGGATATTCATTCGGCAGCGAATGAACGGACACAACAAGTTTATCTCATAAAATCTGAAATCGAATTTTGCTGTTGAGTACAACCATCTCTTCGAGCAATCAGAAAACTACGAACATAAAAAATCCGCGTTCCATTTCTTGCCTTATTCTGAGCACGAGTGACTTCGCCGCCCATTTATCAATGAAAAACGACCGATTTCCGATTCGCTTTTCTTCCTGATTTGCTCTAATTTTGTCACGCAAACATCGGCGAAACAAACCCATTCTGCCGCAAACTCTTATCGGATGAAAAAACTTCTACTAGCTGTAGGACTTGCTGCTATCTGCAATCCTGCTTTCGCGCTCATGAGCGGAGCGTACACCATCAACGCTCTTGCACCTGCTTCGGCAACAAATTATCAGAACGTAAACTCGGCTATCTCCGATCTCTCTGCGGGAACGCGGGCCGATGGCGGACCTGTTAACGGTCCGGGAGTAATAGGCGCAGTTACATTGCGCATTGTTGCAGGATCAGGTCCGTACACCGAACAGGTTTCGATTCCTTCTATTATCGGAGCGAGTGCAGTGAACACCATCCGCATTACCGGAAACACGACGCGCGAAACGATTACGTTCGGTGCGACAACGAGCGCCGACCGACAGGTAATCAAACTGAACGGTGCCGACTACATCATTCTTGATAGTCTCACGCTGATTAACACAGGAACCCTGTACGGATTTGGTGTACACATCACCGCCGATGCCGACTTCAACACTGTATCGAACAGTATCATCACTGTTGATTCGACAAGTACGTCTGCTAATTTCTGTGGCATTGCGATTTCCGGACTTTCTGCAACCACCGTGGGAAATAACGGTGACGACAACATGATCGTGAACAACATCGTGTATGGTGGTTACTATGCTTACTCATCCAACGGAACAAGCACTACGACATTCTCGATAAACAATTCGGTAGTGAATAACCAGTTCCGCGGCTTTTATTATTACGGCATACGCGTGTACGAGCAAACCGCTTCAGTTGTAAGCGGAAACCTTATTTATGCCCGCATTACCGGTACAGTTTCAGGCTATGGAGCTTACCTGTATTATAACCAACAGCTCACGTTCACCGGTAATACCATCCGGCGTCTGGGTACTTATGCAATCTACACGGCATACCAGAATACGCTTGCGCCAACGCGTTCTGCTATCGTCAATAATATGATCAGCGGATTCTTCGGCACCACAACATATGGAATTTACCTCACCACCAGTTCAACCAATGTTGATGTACTCCATAACTCGGTCAGCATCACCAGCGGAAACGGACGTTGCGTGTATATTCTTTCGGGTTCGGGAAATACCGTGCAGAATAATGCATTCTCGATTACGGGTTCCACTACCGGTTATGCAATGTATGTGAGTGTTGCTACATATGTAACTACAGTGGACTACAACGACTACTGGGCGCCGGGCTCCAGTAATTTCATTTACATCGGTGCGGCTTATACTACAGCAACATACATCGGTGGAGGCGGATACAATACAAATTCCATCAACGTTGATCCATTCTACGTCAACGCGGTTACTAACCTTCACGTTGTTGCGCCGGGATTGTACAACGCCGGAACGAATCTGGGAATCACGAACGACATTGATGGCGATATACGTCCAATGGGCGGCGGTTACGATATCGGCGCAGACGAATACACCCCGATTGCAACCGATGCAGCTACAATAACCTTCACTAATCCGGTAAGCGGAGGCTGCGTTGATGTTGCAACACCTGTAGAAATAATCATCCGCAACGGTGGTACCAACACACTCACTACGATGCCGATTACTGCAGTTATTTCGGGATACGTGAGTGCTACACTCAATTATACGTGGACAGGATCGCTTGCATTCAATCAGCTCGATACTGTTTTGATCGGCACATTCAATTCTAATCCCGGCGGAACATTAACTATAACGGCTTACACGGGACTGGTGGGTGATCAGAATAACGATAACGACACGATTGGTGGAAGCTTTATTTTCAATGCCTATGGTGCACCGGCGGTAGGCCCGGACGATACAGTGTGTACCGGATTTCCGGCATCGCTTTCTGTAAACACGGATGGCTTCACGCACATCTGGTATAATGTACCGACAGGAGGAACTGCACTTGCCACCGGCGATACTTACATTACTCCACCTATTCCATCGAATACCACTTTCTATGTTGAGTCAACGAATCAGATTCCGGGAAGTCTTACGACCACTTTCGCCAACAACAACAGTTGCGGAGGAGGAAACATGTTTGACCTGACACCGGTGCAGACAATCAACGTCGATTCATTTGCTTGTAATCTGTCAGCGGGAACTTCGACCGTTACGGTGTATTACAAAGTTGGAACGCACATTGGATTTGAAACTACTCCGGGCGCATGGACCATGCTCGGTTCAGCAACAGTTACGAGTACGGGAACAGGCGGACCAACTTATGTTCCAGTTGGAGGTTTGGTAATTCCGGGAGGTCAGCAGTACGCGATATTCCTGGCGGGTCCAAGTTTTGTATATACCACACTTGCAACTGCAACCACTTATACGAACGCCGATCTTTCGATTACGTGTGGAACAGGACTCTGCGGATTATTCTCCGGAACAAATTTCCCGCGCGGATGGAACGGAACTTTATTTTATTCGATCAGCGGTTGCGCGAACCCGGTGCGAACTCCAATCACTGTTTCAACAGTAGCTCCTCCTATAGTTACATTGGGTCCGGATGTAAGTACGTGCAACACCCCAGTAGTGCTCGACGCAGGAACATCCGGAAGTTCTTATCTCTGGTCGAACGGAGATATCACACAACTGACTACTGCATCGACAACCAACAACTACTGGGTGGGAGTTTCGAACGCGTATTGTACGGTGTATGATACAATCCTCGTAACAATCAATCCGCTGCCGACGCTTTCCGTTTCTGCATCATCAGGCACGATCTGCGCAGGCTCCAGTACAACGCTCATGGTGTCGGGAGCGTCTACTTATAGTTGGAGTTCCGGTGGCACCGGCAGCGTTGAAGTTGTAACGCCTCCATCGTCCATGACCTATTCGGTAACAGGCACTGATGCAAACGGATGTACGAACACTTCAACTATCGCGATAACCGTAAATACGCTTCCAACGCTGAGTGTAACCGCTACTTCTGCTACGATATGCGAAGGTGATAGCGACACGCTCATGGTTTCCGGCGCAACAACTTACGCATGGAGTTCGGGTGGAACAGCGGCTATGGAAGTAGTTGCTCCTGTAATATCAACGTCGTACACTGTTACCGGTACAGATGCAAACGGGTGCAGCAATACCGCGAGCATCATGGTAAACGTGAATGCAGCACCATCGCTGAATGTTACCGCATCGTCGGCTGCTGTTTGTGCAGGTTCCAGCGATACGCTCATGGTTTCCGGTGCGATCACTTATTCGTGGAGCTCGGGCGGAACAACGAACACAGAAGTTGTAACTCCAACAATGCCGATGACTTACTACGTAACAGGAACTGACGCGAACGGTTGCAGCAATACCGACAGTATTATGGTGAATGTGAATGCACTTCCAACCGTAACATTCAGTATGCCGATTGATACATTCTGTCTCAACACAGGTTCTGTTGCATTGAGCGGTGAATCACCTTCCGGCGGAACATTCTCCGGTCCGGGTGTAAGCGGAAACAACTTCAACACCATAACCGCCGGAACCGGAACGCACACGCTGGTGTATATGTACACAGACATCAACGGATGTTCTTCTTCCGATTCTGAAATGGTGATGGTAGACCCTTGTCTCGGTGTTACTGAATCAGGAGCCGATGTGTTCACCGTTTACCCGAACCCGAACAACGGTTCATTCACGATTTCTCTCGGAGAAGGAATTACAGAGATGCAGTTTACGCTCTACAATTCGCTCGGAGAAATTACCGGAACGTTTGTGTTGAACAACAGCAACCGCACGTATGTAAATGATAATCTCGCGACGGGAATTTATATGCTCGCCGGACAGAGTGCATCAGGCATCATCACCAAAACGATAGTTGTACAGCAATAAATCAGAAGCAATGTTTAGAGCGACGGGTCAGAAATGATTCGTCGCTTTTTTGTGTCCTCAACTATGAACGGTGGACTAACGAACAGTGAACTACTCGAAGATCAACCGGAACGCCACCACCCTGCTCCGTCCTTTGTTGTCGAGAAACTCCGTGTAGTAACCGTGAAATTCCTTCGTGCCATTCTTGCGTCGGTATTCAATCAACGGTTTAAGCGGAATGTAAAAACTTGCGGTCTGTTGCGATGAATCAATAAGCATCGGACCTTTGTCGCCGAAAACAAGCATAGAGTATTCGCACTTCGCGCAAGGTGCATCGCGGAGAACTTCAATCAATATTGAATCGTTGGAATAAACGCTATCGCTTTTGAAAATCAAACGGATAATTTCTCCTTCCGAAAACTCACCGATTTGTGTGCCGCGATATTTTACGCGATAGCTGTCGGTCGTGTCGGCGTGTGCTGCGATGCAACACAGCAGTATAGAAAAGCTTAACAGGAGTTTTTTCATCAGCGATGCAAAGATAACAATCCCGATAGCTATCCGGAAGCAAACATCATTCCAACCGTATCTCAAATCTAACACCGTTCCGGTTTCGCATGCTTGCTTCACCTATGCCAGCAGCCACACACGATCCCGTAAACACTGCGCCTGGATGCTGGTTCTGATAAGCCACCAAAACGACCAGGGGAATGTAAAACCTCCTGATGTTATATATAGTGTCGCGGTAAATTATTTCATGTGTTGCGCTATCTCTGATGATCATTATGCTAAGGTTAGATTCCGGAAAGCCTCCGCACCCAAAATAGCGATCGATGATCAGTAAGTCGGTGTCATTAAGAACCGATTTGTCAATTTTCACCTTGATGACTTCACTTTCCCCAAAATCAGCAATCATTGAATCTCTCAGGTACACATGATTATGACCGATCGTGTCCGCCTTTCCGGCCAAAAACAACAGGGAAAATGCTAAAACAGCGATAAACTTTGGGAGGAACATGCCGTCTAAGGTACTGACAGTTTTGGATTCTTAGTTCTTTCATGATCTTGACTCCGCGCGCTGAAGCGCACGGCGATCTTTGTTTTTTAAAGATATGTGCACGGGCTTGAGGCTAAAATGTTCTTATGGATCAAGCCCGTGCATATTCTTAACTCAATATGAAGATGATCGCCGTGTGCTTTAGCACGCGGAGCCGGAAACAGCAAAAAAGTCGTATTTTTAGTACAGCAAACTCTTATTTCCCCGAATGAAGAAACTTTTACTTACCGCATTTTCCCTCTCTTTATTTGTTTTCTCTCCTGCCCAGATCTTCATCAATGAAGTTTCCTCGGCGGGCTATTCCGCTTTTGCTGATGAAGATGGAGACGTAAAAGACTGGGTGGAGTTTTACAATGCCGGTTCTGTTGCAGTAAACATGGCGGGTTACACCATCACGAGTAACGAGGGATTAGAATCCCGCTCGTGGACCTTCCCCACTATTTTCATTCAGCCACAACAACACTTTACGGTGTTTTTCTCCGGGAAAAATCGCCGCGATTATTTTGACCACTGGGAAGTGCCGCTGTACTGGGAAATGACATGGAGATATTTTCCGGGATTGTTTCAGCCACCTGCAACGTGGACAACACCAACGTTCAACGACGGAGCGTGGCTCGTATCACAAGGACCAATCGGTTATGGCGATGGTGATGACTCTACCGTGATTGCGCCAACTATTTCATTGTATCAGCGCGGTACGTTTACTGTTGCCGATACCAGCATCATTCCGACAATCGCATTCCTTGTTGACTTCGATGATGCTTTCGTTGCGTATCTCAACGGAAAAGAAATTGCGCGTTACGGAGTCGGTGCGCCAAATGTTCCCTGCGCTTATAATGATTATGCATTTGATGAACACGAAGCGCAGAACTACCAGAACGGTGGATTCTCCGGACTCTTCTTCGTTCCGTCGCACATGCTCGATACGATTATTTTGCAAGGCGTAAATACACTCGCAGTTGAAACGCACAACGCTGCAACGGGAATGGACGATCTTACGATGTATCCGGCAATTCTCCTCGGAGTTGCAGATACCAGTGTCACGTATTTTCCGTTTGCAGCTGATGTAAATCTTCACACGGACTATTCGCTGCATAGCACAGGACAGCAACTCGTCCTCACGAATCCGTTTGGCGCAGTAGTCGATTCAATTACAATTGCAGGAATGCAAATGGATCATTCGCGCGGACGGCAGCCTGACGGTTCTCCAAACTGGTGTCTCTTCACGCAACCAACTCCCGACACCACGAATTTTTCTTTATCGTGTTATTCAGGATATGGTCAAGCACCAACGATCACGCTTGCGTCAGGATTTTACACCGGCACTTCAACCACAACAATCACAGGAACAACACCCGGAACTATTCACTACTCGGTGAACGGACCGGATCCGCAGGCATGGTCGCCAACTTACACTACGCCGATTTCTATTCCTGCAACAACAGTATTGCGGGCGAAACTGATTCCATCGGACACAAATTATCTTCCAGGACCAATTGCAGCAGCATCGTATTTCCTCAATGAAAATGTAACGCTGCCTGTTGTTTCCATTACGACTGATCCATTTAATCTTTTCGATCAGAATTATGGAATCTACATGCTGAACACGACGGACACCAATTACGCCGACATTCCGTTTCAGAATGCAAACTTCTGGCAGGGCTGGGTGCGTCCGTGCAATGTTGCATACTTCGATACCGCTCACACATTACAATTCGAAACTGCTGCATCGATACGCATACAAGGAAACTGGTCGAAGATTTTTGCGCAGAAAGGTTTCTTTATCGATTGTGACGATGATTACGGATCGAAGCCACTCGACTACCAGTTGTTCCCTGACAAACCGGCAACAGAATATCGCGGATTCAATCTGCGCAACGCAGGATCGGATTACAACAACTGTCACATGCGCGATCGTTTGATTCACAAAACTGTGCAGCCGGTTTGCGATGTCGATATGATGGATGGATTCGCTTGTGTGGTGTTCATCAACGGAACGTATTGGGGCGTTTATGAAATGCGCGAGAAGCAGGACAAGCATTACATCGCTAACAATTCTACTTGTGATGATGACAGTGTCGATTTCCTGCAGTTCGATGGAGACATCATCGAAGGCGATAACAAAGATTTCGTTGATACATACACGTTCATTGGCGGAAACGACATGACGCAGCAAGCGAATATCGATTCAGCTGCAACGATGTGGGATTTCGATAACATGTGCGATTACTTCATCATCGAAACATTTTATGCGAATACCGATTGGCTGGGATCGTATACGAACAACATCAAGTTCTGGCGTTCACGCAACACAGATGATCCATGGCGCTATGTGTTATGGGATCTCGATCTCGCATTGAACTCGGATACGATCAACATGCTGACCACAGCGATCAATCCACCGGTAATGAATCCGCATTCGTACATGCTGCGTTCATTGCTGCAGAACGATTCGTTCCGAATTTACTTCGTGAACCGTTATGCCGATCTGCTGAATACCACATTCTATCCGTACAATACCTACAACTACATCGTGGCGATGTACCTCGAAATGCTTCCCGAGATGGATCGTCATTTCGACATGTGGGGCGTTGGAGGAACACCGTTTACTCCACAATGGTTGCAATGGCCGGTCGACACTGCAGACTGGACTCAGAATGTAATTGACATGGCGAACATTATGTTTGCGCGTCCAACGTATGTACGTGCGCAGATACAACAGGAGTTTCTTTTGCCTCAGCAGATCATCACCACGTTTGATGTTTTCCCGGCGAATGGAGGAACTGTAAAACTGAATACGATTACACTCGATTCAGTTCCGTGGCAGGGAATTTACTTCACGGGAAATCCGATTACGATGACTGCAATTCCGAACAATGGATTTGAATTTCTCTATTGGGAATATGCACTGCCGTTCGATACAGCGCGTTTCTACGATCCTGTTTTACGAATCGATGTTGATTCCGCTGATTTTTTCCGTGCGGTGTACAAGAGCATTCCTCCACCGGAAAATGATTTCACGGTATTCCCGAATCCGTTCGCAGATCAACTGACGGTAAATTATTCTATCTCCGAAAAAGGTCCGGTGGAAATCCGTATGTTCGATATTACAGGAAAACTAGTTGCTGTTCCAGTTCCATCTTCCAGTTATGTTGATGCAGGAACTTATACAATTACGATCGATGCTGCAGAACTTGGTCTCGCCGGCGGAATGTATTTCGTTGAGATGAGAAGTGGCGGTTATCGCTCGGTGAAGAAAGTCGTTTGCGGTCGGCCGAAAGAGTAACAACACGGAACCGTCATCGCGAGCCCTTTTCGGCGAACCGATCCCATGTAGCGGGAACGAGCTGTAACGGAAAGTTGAGCGAACAACCGAACCGTGTTGTTTCAAAACGGTCGGCTGCTTTCCTCGATCAAAGTTCTTGTCACTCTGTACTCGCATCATGGGATTGCTTCGTGCCTCGCAATGACGTTAGCCGTTTTGCCCGCTTAATGGAATACCGTTGCTTACACCAACCTGCACTTGCTACACGAAACGACACGAACACTCATTTTCACTAGTAATTTCAGCTATTTTCGATAACTTTAGTTTCCTATAAAAATCTGATGAAACACTTATTACCCGCGATCGGCATTCTCGTTTTTTCAATTGCTGGGAACGCGCGCGGATGTGTGTTCTGTCGTGACACGAAACAACATCTCCACTGAAACAAAACGGATCGCAATCGCTAAGTAACATGAAAACAAAATCGATTTTCCTTGGAGTATCATTGATGCTTAGTGTCTTCTCATTGAAAGCACAATGGATTGATTTCCCTGTGGTGTTTCATGTGTTGTACTTTAATTCAACACAGAACCTTCCTGATTCGGTATTGCAGCATCAGCTCGATGTACTCAACGAAGACTTTAATGCTACCAATGCCGACATCGTAAACGTACCTGCAGTGTGGCAACCACTCATTGGTGATATGGACATTACTTTCACGCTTGCTACGACTGATCCGCAGGGCAATCCGTCAACAGGAATAGAGCGGCGTCAAACAACCTCCGTTACTTTTCCGCAGACTAATGCTCATTCATTCGCTGCTGGAGGTTTGGATCCGTGGCCGGATTCTAATTACATAAATATCTGGGTGTATAATTTACCATCTGCCCTGCTCGGCTTCGCTACTTTTCCAGATGCAAATCCCAGCACATTGCAGTACCTCGATATGGATTACATCATGATCGGACGTAACGATCCGAACAATCAGGCTCCTTATAATTTAGGACGGATAACAACGCATGAGATGGCACACTTCTTCGGGTTGCAGCACATCTGGGGTGATGATGGAAGCGCCTGCACCGGCACCGACAACATCGCAGATACTCCGAATCAGGCGGACGAAAATTATGGAAATCCGGGAGTAGGAACGATCATCACTGATGCATGTACTCCAACGGCACCCGGAGTGATGTGGATGAATTATCTTGACTTTACAGATGATGCAGCGATGTGTTTCTTCACCCAGGGGCAGGTTGTTGCATTACACAACAATATCAATACATACTTCCCGTCGTTTGGGAATCTCGCGGGAATCCGGCCAATATTCGCTGAAGATCAGTCGCGGTACTCTGTGTTTCCATCTCCATCGGCAACAGGTATTTTCCAGGTGAACCGAAAAGATTACAACGCAACAACATCTGTTGAAGTGTACGATCTGCAGGGAAGAGGTTTGATGCCGTCACAATATTTCGAAAACGGATCGACAACGATGCAGATTGATTTGTCGGCATATCCGGATGGAATTTATTCTGTTGTGATACGGAGTGGCGAGGTGATGGAAACGAAGCGCGTTGTTATCGCAAGATGAGTTGTAGTTGCGCCTGGAGGCGCTTGGCCACAGATTCGCAGATTACGCGGATTTCTCAGATTGAAAATTTCAATGCTTTACAGTATTATTCTACAAAATAATTTGCGAAAATCTGAGCAATCTGCGAATCTGTGGCAAGACGGCAGAGCCGGCAAAAAAACACTTCGATGAGAAAACTGCTTTCTGGTCTTTTGGTCTTCATCACATGCAGCGTTTACGCGCAGAAATTTCCTGACTCGTATGTCGGTTACTGGAAAGGCGATCTGGATATTTACAAAGGCGATTCTGTTGCGCTGACAATCGAATGCGGACTCGAAGTTTTTCCTGCTGATTCCGGTCGCTACGATTGGGTAATTACCTATTACCTCGAACCAACAAAAGACGACACGGCCGGAGATAAAATTGATCGCCGTCCCTATTTATTAGTCCCGATTGATACTGCAAATGGACATTGGGCGATTGATGAGCAGAATGGAATTGTAATTGATATGTGGACGACCGGAAATAAAGTCACGAGTTTGTTTTCCGTCGAAGGAAGCATGATTCAGATTTCCTATTGGATGGATGGAAAGGATCTCATGATGGAATTGTTTACTTATCCCGAAAAAGAATATTCCAAAACGGGAAAGGGAACCGAAGAATCGCCGGAAGTGAAGGCGTGGAAGTTTAATGGATATCAGTTGGGGAGAATGCACCGCGTGAAAGGTGCACGTTAGACGGCGGCTTACTTTTACCACCCTTCGACAAGCTCAGGGCAGGCGCCGGTTCACAGAAACATGGTTTGTAATAAAGGTGACTCGCAAGCGAATCTATATAGTAGAAATAGCGAGTGGCGCACTCATATGTGCTATGCCAAATCAAACGCACTTTTAGAAAACAAAGACCTATGTTCCTATGCCTGTCCTGAGCTTGCCGAAGGATGGTTCATTTTGGTTTCACGAGAGAATCCATCGGGTAATGTGCCTCCATTGTATCGCGCATCGCATCTGCCCATTCTACCAGCGACGTTTTCTGAGCATCACTCAATTCTGCCTCTCCATGAATGAGGGTGTATGATGTTAATGGCATTTCGCCTTCTTCCACCATCTCCGCAATTTCTTCCAGCTTGTGGTATTGTCTGCGCAATGAATACGCTCCGAACTCATCAAAATTCAGTTCTTCTTTTCCTTCATTGATGTGATCCATCACCCACCAACCCACAGGCTGTATGCGCATGTAAAACATCGACTTCGTATTGTTGCTGTGACAGTCGTAGCACGAGGTGGATAAAATAACAGCTACGTCCTTCGATACAGGATAAGAATCGGCTAAGCCATGTGCACTTGCTGCGGTGGATTCATTCATTGTAGGTTGAATAAACTGGCAGACGACGAGTGCTGCAATGAGAATCCAACCGAGTAATTTGAGTTTCTTTTTCATGGGCAACTAAAATCTTTTAAAGTCTACCTCGAATAATTGTAAACATGGTAAGTTATACCGCTTAACGCATCATAGATTACCGTTCTTGCCAATCGTCCGCTCTTGTCATACGAATAGTATATCGTGCATTGTAGCGTACCTTTTTCGTTCGACAATTTTTCAGTGCCGATACGTCCCGCCTTGTCGAATGTATAAGCGTGAATCGATGTCGGCTGGTAACCTTGTCCTTCTTCGAGTTCGTGACTGAGTGATCCCTCCGAATCGTAATTGATATCCCAGCAACGATAACCGCCTTCATAATACATGTAATCTGTTTTACAGGTGAGTTTTCCGCGAGAGTAAATCTGGTGCGAAGAAATACGATTCTGATCATCGTACTCCCATTTCTCCAGGTTCTCTTTCTTATCGTGCAGGCGCGTTGCATCCCACGCAATCTTTCGCCCTTTGTCGTCGTACGAAATGGTAGCGATACCAATCTGGTTCCATTTTCCTGCTACGGTTGTTGTTGCTTCCTCAGGCATACCCGGACGATGCACAGGTGTGGCACCTGGATCGGCAATCCACTTGAACTTCGATTCTGTTTTCACGCGACCTTTTTCGTCGTGTGTATAAACAAAACGGATTGGTGCCTTCTGGTCTTCATTCTCTATTTTTTCCGTGAGCAGCGTATCGGTGTAATAGTATCTCACGGAATAGCCAATCCAATAGAAAAGACAGTTCCGTTGGAAGCGAATATACTTTTCCGAAAGAACTTTTCCGCGATGATTATAAACGATGGTGAGTTGCTCTTTTGCGTTTGCGCTGTCTTCATCAAAAAACTGCATGACGTGACAGATGGTTGAGTCCCCGCCCGACTGCGTCACGCGGGCGGGTTGTGCGAAAGCACTGGTGCTAAAACAGAAAAGCAAAATCAGCAGTGAAATTCGCATACCTAAAGATACGCTGAAAATGTTTCCCACTCCGCGCGCTGAAGCCCACGGAGTCAAGATCAAAGAACAGCGGGAAACTACTCGGTAACCAACCAAACACCCTGCACCGCGCCGCAATACCGCGCCGGTTGAAATTCAGTAACGCTCAAAACCACAAAATGTTTTGTTGAGCATCGTTTACAGAACACATACGCGTAATGCGCCGGTCCGCCTACCTGTGTTTTGTAGATGACGAAGTCGCCGGTCTTTTTGATTTCAGCGATGTGATAGATAGAAATATCCTCCTCGGAAATCATTCCACTCTTGACGAGATCAGAAACGTTGTTCTTTTCGAAATCGGAATTGGCAATGTTGAACCACGATTTGAAACAGTGAGGGCATTGTACGATCGCGCGCACTTCTGCATAATCGGTATCGAAATCGCCGTCGAAGAAAATGTTTTCCCACGTACTTTTTGAAAGCACTTCGGTGGAAACAAACTGGAGTTTTTTCGTGACGTGGAGAAAATCGAATTTGAAGAGGTTCTCGGACATACAAGAAAGTTACGCTAAAAATTAACCACATAGGAAGATAGAAACATAGCCCGTTGTTTTCTAAGCGTGATGCGCTAGCGCATCCGACATAGCACACAATAGAGACGAGAGCCCTATGTGAACTATGTCGGACGCCTTAAGGCGTCACGCTTAACACTTTTCTATCCTCCTATGAAACTATGTGGTTCAAAATCGCCACGATTTGGGCACCAGTCGAATTTGTTGCATCAAAACAGTAGTATTTAATTTCCTAAAATTCCCTAATTCCGATAACCGGTCGAACTGTACAGGCGCATTCGCGTAACACTCCATCAAGCAGGTGTCGAGTAAACCTTAACCGATCCTGTTTGCCCTATGCGAGTCAGAACCTTCTTCCGAAACTACATGCTTATTCCTGTAGTATTGATTCCAGTCGCAACTTTCATTTTATTTATCAGTACATGGCAAGGCGGATCCCACAATAGTGTTGATCACACACCGCTCCTGAAGCTCTTTGCAGTTCCGGTTGCGATTTCATTTCTCGTGGTGTTGATTGTATTGGTCGTGCGTGCCTGCAGAAATAATTTTTTCAGAAGATTTCTGATCATTCCGATTCTGTTTATTCCTGCACTCTCGGCCTACTCACTTTTTGTGTTGTGGCAGGTGGGTTTGTCAACGGATAAACTGATTACGCTGTTGTGCTACACCGTTCCTGTTTTCTGCACGGTGTTTACGCTGCTGGTGATTCTCGTCATCTGGTTTTTCAAGCGTCATGTGCTGTGGCTCATTGTTCACGTCTATCTGATTATCGGTGCATTTGTATTCGCGTTTGTACATTACGATTACGAACGCATGGCGCTGCACCTGAACATTTATCTGTACCAGGAAGGTCGTGAAGGCGTGATTGAACGTCTGCGTTCAGATACCTTGAGCGAAGATGAACGTAACGCGATGATCTATGTCGACACAATCCGAAATGTTCCTTACCCGGTGCGACTCAACGGTAAAGAAATGCATCTGCAAAGTCAGCTGTTGAAAGATACCGGCGATGATTACGTTTCCGAAATGCACGTGAAACGAAACTGCGATGGCGAACTGGTTGCAGATTTCATGTACGACTCTGACGGCGGATCGAACTACTATTTTATTTATTCCGATGCGTTGCCGGTAAAATACGTAGACTCCGTTTGGACAGCAGGATTAGGAACTGCGCGAGCAGAAGAATATTACAAGATCGAAGAATACGAGGTTGTGGAAACCATCAAGCCGCATTGGTATTATGTGAAACGTGTTAACGGCAGTGGATTTCATCTTGACTTCAGTGGATTGTTTGGTGGAGGCGGCGGTTGGGGAGGAGGAGGAGGTGGTGGTGGATCGTCGGGTGGTTGTCAGTAGTTTCCGGTTTCCAGCGAAGGCATGATTCTCGCTCCGCGGGCTAAAGCCCACGGCGATCATCTCTGTTTACTTTAGAGTTTGTGCACGGGTTTGAGGCTACAGTATTCTTGCGTCTCAAGCCCGTGCCCACTCTTATAGAATAGAGATAAATGATCGCCGTGTGCTTTAGCACGCGGAACCGGAAACTGGAAACCGGAAACATTTTGTACGCGTGAGTATGTGCCGAGATCTTTTTCATCGCACCAAATCCACACGAGCACAATCACGATCATGGTAATCGCCACACTTCCGATCACGCCCAAAACGATGAGCAGTGTTTTCATGATTTGTTTCAGTAGTTTCATCACGCTCGTGAGAATTCATCTGCGGTTCCAGAAATAATCAGGAACACAACAAACGCGGTTGCGAACACAACGATCACCATTCCGGCGATAATGCCTGCAGCGATCAATACTTTCTTTGTAACCGGATTCATCACTTCTCCTCTCTTCTAAGTGAAACGTTAAGTGGTTTGATAGACGAGGTAACGGTCAGATACAATACAACACAACTGCCAGCATTCCAACACCAATTCCGTACGCTACCATTGCCCCGCCCGCTGCTAATACTATTGTTTTCATAAAGCGAAGTTGAAACAATGGCACGTGATGATAGTCGGGGAATGAAGAAGTGTAGCGAATGGGTGAATAGCTGTTGCTTACCGCATAACCCTGCAAGCGTTTAACCCTTGCAGGGTGTAAAAAAATCAAGCGAGAACCGTTTTTAATTGTTTGCTCCCGACTAGTGCCAATTTTTTAACGTACACTTCGCGCGCGCATAACCCTGCAAGGGTTAAACCCTTGCAGGGTTGTTTTCGCGTGAGGGATAGAGGCATTACCCCGCAAGGCCATAGCTTTTTCTGCTATGGCCTGAGGAGTAAAGCCGAAAGCCCGACCATTTCTGTTCCGCTGCGCGAGCAGGGAACAGAAAGGGGCACGCCCAAAGAAAATTTATTCTGTATTGAAACTATTTTAAGCAAGGATAAACAGGCAAGGGAGAAGGTCGCCTGTTTATCCTGTATTCGGGAGAACTATTATTCTCCTTCTTCTTCCTGAAGTGCCTGAACGTTAACGGTTGAAACTGCAATTTCTGTAAGCGTTTCGTCTGCATTTTTTTCTTCATCCAGAATTCCCGCAAGAATTTCTGAAGCTTCAGCGAGTCCGAGTGTTTCTGCCCAGGTGCTGAGTGTTCCGTATGTTGCGATTTCGTAGTGCTCTACTTTTTGTGCGGCTGCAATAATACCGGCATCGCGCTGTGGACCTTCTTCTGTGTCTTTGATGATCGCTTCGCCTTCTTTGATGAGACCTTCCATTGCGTCGCACTTTTTAGCAACGGGTTTTTTGTCGATGAGTTCGAATACGCGCTCTAAATCTGTAACCTGACCTTCTGTTTCCTGGAGGTGAGTTTCGAGAGCATCAACCAATTCGGGAGAGGTAGCATTCTCAGCCATTTTCGGCAAAGCATTTACCAGTGCTTTTTCTGCCCAGTAAATATCTTTCAATCCGTTTTCAAATAATTCCAGAAGCAGTGAGCGCTCCATTGTAGTACCGTCAGTTGTTTGTTCTGACGCAGTTGTTTTTTTCGACGTAGTTGTTTTGCCTGTTGAGGATTTCATAGTGATTAGTTTTAGTGTGTAAGGCGTGGTTGATCAATTCCGGTGCCACGG
Organism: uncultured Chryseobacterium sp.; assembly: GCA_964447465.1. Classification (GTDB taxonomy): domain Bacteria; phylum Bacteroidota; class Bacteroidia; order Palsa-965; family Palsa-965. The sequence continues at coordinate 13,499 of CAYUTR010000009.1, read as the reverse complement.
GAATATTGGTTGACGACTTGGGCTGACTGCCAATCAATTCCGTTTTAAAGGGCCTTTTTAAATGTGTGGAGACGATGGTAATGGGGTGGACAGAATGGTGATAATTTTCCCTGTGGGATGCCACACGTGCGCATAACCCTGCAAGCGTTTAACTCCTGCAGGATGTCAAATTGCACCTGACCCGTTTTTAAGCATTTGCTCCCGACTGGAACCAACTTTTTCACGTACACTACGCGCGCATAACCCTGCGAGGGTTAAACCCTTGGAGGGTGTGAAAAATCTTGCGTCCGTAGCCGTTTACAAACGTTTGCTCCCGACTAACGCCAACACTTTTCTTCATATTCGCGATTCTGTTGTTCGGCAGCGAAGCGCCCTAAGCCCCTCTCCCCTTGGAGAGGGGTTGGGGTGAGGCCGAAGAGCCGAACCAACAACCCATGCTCCGCCGCTGTCTCATCGCGATATTCTTTTTGCTTGCTGCGAACTTCTCGCTTGCACAATCCTACCCCGTGCAGATCAGCGTGCAACTCGTTCCGCCGTTCTCGGGATATCTTCCCGATTACGCAGCACCGGGCAACGACAATCTCCGCATCTACATTACGTTCATGGATTTTTCCCAGCCCACGTATGATGTAAAACTAAAATTCACACTCACCGGAAACAACGTTTCTATTCAGAGCAAACCCTGGTATTTTGCCGGACCGTTTACGCTCGAGCCCGGAGTTCCGTTGATGCTCACCGGAACTGATCTCAGCGGAATGCTCAACTCCGCGAATCTCGATTTTTCCGGAATCACACTCCCGCAATACAACCAGAGTAAAGTTCTGCCGGAAGGATTTTACACGATCAACGTTACTGCATACGATTACGCGAATCCACTCCCGATTCAAGTGAGCAACGAAGGCGCAACACAAGCGTGGATGATGTTGTGCGATCCTCCACTCACAAATTTTCCTGCGTGCGGATCTGAAGTGCCCACATCGAGCGTGCAGTTTGTTTCCTTCTCGTGGAGCCCACTGAACATGAGTTCGCCAACGTCTGCGCTCGGCACGGAATATCTTTTCGAACTCTGGGAGGTGATGCCGCCGAACAACAATCCGAACAACGTGGTGCTCTCCACTGCGCCGATTTACACGATCACCACGAACATGACGATGATCACCTATGGTCTCGCTGAACCACCGCTACAGGTTGGATGGACGTATGTGTGGCGTGTGCGCGCGTATGATCTTGATGGTCGCGCGTTGTTCCGCAACAACGGTTACTCGCAGGTGTGCACGTTTACATACGGCGATGAAAGCGAACTCTTAGGAAACCTCGCCAACCTTACACTCACCGCAACTGTGCTCACACACCGGCAAGCGCGTTGCATGTGGGACAGCACGAGTGTGTATGCGAGTTATCATCTCGAATTCCGGAAAACAAATACCGCGAATTGGTTTCCGCAGAACACGACGTCTGCGAATGTTCGTCTCACTTCACTCGAACCCGTTACGCAATACGAAGCGCAGGTGCAAGGCATTTTCCCCAATGGAGAAGAAGGTCCGTGGAGCAACATCGTCACCTTCATGACTCCCGCGCAAGCCGTGCTCAACTGCGGAGAAGCTTCTCCTCCACCCGCTCAGCAAAACTTTTCTCCGCTCACACAAGCCACCGCCGGCATGATCTGGCAGGTGGGACAATTCGAAATGATTGTGACGCAGCTGAACAACATGAGCAATCCGAACGGGTTGTACAGCGGATTAGGAAAAGTGATTATGCCGTTGGGGGTGACGGTGAATTGTAGTTATACGAATATTCAGGTGGGGACGGATCAGGTGATGTATGCGGGGCAGGTGAAGGGGGTGACGGAAGGTGTGAGTGCGTGGATGACGCAGTGGAATCTCTTTCAGATGTTTGACTTGGTGGATTACAATTATCCCGGAACAATTGATTCTGTTTATGTCGTGAATGGAATGCTGGTGATTGTTGGTGACTCGGGACAAGTTTCGGTGAATGCATATCAACCTCCCTACTCCATACAAGATGCGAACGGAACGATTTACACAATTATGCCTGATGGTTCTATTGTTGTAGAAAATCCCATTCCGCACATTGAGTTGAGTGCCGCGCAGGTAAATGTTTATACGATGGCGTTGGCAGAGATGCGGAGTGAGAATACGCCACAGCTAATCGCTGCATACGAACAGGAACTACAAACGAAGCGACAAGCGTTTACGAACAAGCTCAACACGCAATACGGATTGGATTATTCATCTCCCACTCCAGCGACTCCGGCTGGTCGCGTTGTGATGACGCCACTGAGTTACGATTCCTCCAATGTGGATCTGCAACCAACAAATGAAGAATTGCAAATGAAGCAAGCCGAATTCAACTACATCAATGCAAAAGTCTGCAGAGCTTTCGCGCGACCGAATCCAACCACATTCGATTTCGATCTGCTTGCGAATTTCCTATATCTCAATGGGGAACCATCTCACCAATACATTGCACAGCAATTGGCAAATGGTGTTTCGCAACAAGAACTTGCCGACGAGGTAAAAGTTGCATTGTACGCATTGATCGCCGAAACACTCGAGAAAGTTGTATTTACAAAACCTGAATAGATGACAGCTAGAAAATATTTTCTGTTTCTGACTTTCTGTTTGCAACTGATGCAGGCAGACTTGTTTGCGCGAGTAAGCAATGAAGCGCATGAACCGTGGATGGATTCGGTGATTGCGGAAGGTGTGAGGAAGATTGGGGAGGCGGAGGCGTGGAGAGTGAATGGTGGTGGAATGCCACAGAGAGATTGGGTGACTGGTGAGACGTATGGTAGTCATACGATAATCATCGATGCAGCCAACTGGACTCCTGAAGTTTACGATGACGTTTATTACTACGAACGCAATCCTCTAGGCGTTTACAATTATGGTGGCGGCTTACCAATTCGCGATTCTATAGAAGAGTACAACGTGCAATTCAAAAATGATTTGAACTACATTTCTTATTATAATATAGTAATACACAATCTGCCCTTCCCACTGGAAAAAGACGTTAGCAATGTCGGTGAGAATGGAACCCAGTGCATGTTTGCTCAACTTCAAGCATTAAAATCAATTGATAACCAGAAGTATTACAATGCATCCTGGAAACTCAAAGACATTATAGATGGTGTAGTTTCTCAAGCAAGTTCGTTTTCCAGTGGAAGGATGGTTTGCTACGGGATTGCTAATATGCTTGGCCAGTTTGGCACAACAACGCAAGCAAGGGCTTCTTTCGCGTGCGAATACATTGGATACGATGGTCTTGATACCAATCTAGCATGGGTGCGTCAGATGGGTCAGATTCCAAAGTTGCTAAGCAATCCGTACCAGACCGTTGCAGCTCCAACACTCAGAGAGAAGAATAGTCAGGTGAGCATGGCGATCCGAAATTTCATCTTGTGCAACCAGTACGGAGTGTGCAGACCTGATGCGAGTGTGTTTACAAACTTATACGCGCGATGGCTGTATTCTCAACTTGCTATTGAAGCTGGAATTGATAAAATAAAGTTGATGAATACGTGCATGAGCCTAAATCAACTGTCACCCGAAATGGCGTGGTCCGTGCTGACAGCCAACTACGAAAATCGATATCCTAACTACAATTATGCAGGGCTACTAATTCCATATTGGAGCAACAATGCGTTAGATACTGTTGCGGGACTCGTCGGTTCAACTATAAGAGGTCAAGATCAGTTAAAGAACAATAGTTCCATAACCCACGATTCGGCGTTGTATTTCGGTCGGTTATTGTATAGAGTACCATCTTACATCGAAACGATTTCTGCTTCTCAGAAAATTTATTTGCTCAATGTTATCACTGATCAGGTTTGCTCGGACATACATAATGCTACGCCCGCTTCAGATTATACAAACCATTGCGAAAGGATTTGTAGATCACTTTACTCGAACGTTAAGGAAGTTGATATCCGTCCGTTCATGGATGAACTTAAAAGTTCAAAAGTAATTTGGGATATAACTTATCGTCTGGATGACCCGTTCCTCGGATTTTTTGGAAATGAAAACTATACGGACTTCATTTTCACAATTAGTGGTTATTGGAAGAAAGCCTATCCCAGTGTTGCCCAAGGCAACTCTGACTTTGTAGTTGTAAAATGGACCTCGGCATTCTTCAATTCGAACAGCCACATACAATGTAATCATACAACAAACCAGATTAGCATCCACCAGAAGTCGAGAGCTGGGTGGCAATATCTTGGATTTAATTATCCCGACACAACATTCATAACGGACATCTATAGTCCTGTCATGATATACGTGGATGAAGGAAATTTTATTCCGGGATTTCAGGGAGTAAGAGAACTCACAGTTCCTGCGATATTCCTGGATTGGCTTTCCCATAAGCAAATATTGAGCGAGGCGGCAACTACAGCCAGAGTAGTACTTAACGTCATAGCGTTGACTACTGGGGTTGGCGAATTAATAACTACTGCTTCACTCACGATGCGTGTAGTCGCGGCAGTCGAAGTAGCAGTTACGAGCTCCGACATGCTGTTGCTGGATCAAGGTATACGCGCAAGCGTTTCAAATGTCGTTGGGGAAGACTTTTTAGTTGCCTACGAACATATTACGTTACTCATCAACATTTGTGTAGCCGGAAAAGGATTGGTGAGTCATATGGACGAAGACATTGCGCTTTATGTATCGAAATATCCTGAGAAGGAACCTGCATTGAAGCAAATATTAGGTGAGAGCAGTCCCGAATTTTTGAGCATGAAGAAGTTGAATGATGAACTTGATGCAGTTAATGATGCTGTTGTTGCAACTGCAAACGCGCTCGCCCAGAGAAAGGCGTTTTGGGATGAGTGGGTGAGTAAGTGTTTCCCGGATCGGAATTGGGGGACGACTACGTTTGAAACATCGGGCATTGATTATGCATCCTTCGCAGCGAATAATCCAACCATGCAAACTGAAATGCGAGGAATGTACCAAACCCTAAATGATGCGGATAGTTATTTGCCGACGGTTATTCATTCAGGCAGCAATACGCCAATAAAAATTCTTGCACATGATGGCGATAAATTTTACAAAATTGTACCAAAGGGTGGTAATATCAACTCTCCATCGCCGTACTACCTGTCTGAAAGTGAATTTCAAAGTATTAAAGCCAACCCTTCAACCATCGAACAAAAATTGGGCTTGCCGTTGGGTTCGGCTAGTTCTGAGTATGATGTCTTTACTATTACTTCCTTGTCAGATAACAACGCTGTATTTCAATCTACCGTTGCCCCCACGCAACAATTTGCTAATACAACTCCCAACGATGTTTTCCACACTTCAGGAGGAGCAACTCAATCTTTGATTATTAATAATAACAACGCTAACTTGTGGCTCAAATCACCTATGCCTGTCGAAACAATTTCGCCAAATGCATTACCATATAATCCATAGTAATGATCACTGAAGACATTAAGAAGCGACTAGAGGATTCTAGTAACTTGAACGATATAGACACTTGCAAAATAACCATTGCACTTGCTGATGAATTTATTGCGTCTCTTCCCAATGGTGCAAATTCAGCGGAAGAACTGGATTTAGGAATTGAGTTAGTAAGAAGACTTGTTAGTTTAACTTATATTACTTCCACTAAGGAGTTTGAAAATGACCATCGCCTCTACCGTGATATACTACAACGAAAGATTAAAGTGTTCAAGATTTGTATTCCAGCCGAAAGTTCGAAACTACGCGGGATTACGGAATTGTTACTTGGCATGAAAGAAAATGAATTGAATTAACTCTCAACACCACATTTGTAGGCCCTTAAGCAAATCGCACAGGTCTTTTGTGATCTGTTGAGATTGCTTGATGCAGTTCACTTCTCCAACACAAACCTCACCGGCACCGTCATCCCCACATTCACCGGCTTCCCGTTCATTTTTCCCGGATTCCAAGGTGGCATCGATCTAACCAATCGCTCGGCTTCCTTAGAAAGTCCCGGCGCACCAGGCACTCCTTTCTGAGTTTTTACATTTCCGATTGAGCCATCTTTGGCAACTTCGAAATAAATATAAACTGTTCCTTCTTTACCTTGCTCCTTTTCCGCTTGAGGATAACGCATGTTTTTCTTGTAATAGCTCTGAAGCGAATCTTCTCCGCCGGGAAATTGCGGCATTGGTTCTGCGTAACTCAACACTTCATAATCTCCTTCTTGTGCTGCATCTACCACACTTGGTGAAATCACTTCTGGCAGCTCCGGTTGTGCGGCACTTGGTGCATTATCCTTTTGAACGGTTTCGGATCTCTGTTCAACGTCATCCTTGTACCATGTTGTTATGGTCTTGTCAGTATGGTAGTCGATAGTTGTGCCGTTCAGTTTACCATTTTTATAAGTGTACTCTTTTTTTATACGGGTAGTTTTATAACTAGAATTGTACACCGGAAGCTCAAGCCAAATGCCTTCCATCTGGTCATTCGCAAATGTTCCTTTATACTGCAATTTACCATTGCTTTGATATCGTAAATAAGGTCCATCCTTCTTACCTTTTGAATAAGACGTTAATATCAGAGTGTCAGAAGTAGTTAAATCATAGTTGACCCACGGACCGTCTTTCAGATCATTCTCGTATCGCCCAGTTTCCTTAATTTTTCCGTCCCTATAGTAACCTCTGAAGTTTCCTTGTAGTTTTCCATGATCATACTCTTGTTCAAGCTTTATTCCTACAGAACTTTCTGCTTTCCAAATTCCGTGACGTCTTCCTTCAACAACTTCGCCTTTCCACGTCAAACTATTGGTATCACTGGATAGGTTTAAGATAACAGGTTGAGCGCGAAGAGCAACTCCAATTAAGACCGCAAAGAAGAGCACTGTTATTTTTTTCATGATGAAATATATTTGAGTTTATGGAATTCGAAAATAAACGATAACGTACTGGCTACTCCCTACCCGTTCATCCATAAAGATAGCCGGAGTCCATGGCGGCATAGCCGCAACCAATCTTATAGCTTCAGTTACAAAAACGTCAGGTGTTCCATCAGTGTTCACCGCATACACGTTAGCCACAGTTCCATCAGAGTTCACGGAAAACTGGATGTGAACCCTACCTGCTATATTTTGCAGTAGCTCTTGCTTTGGAAATCGTAAACTATCAGTCAAATACGTGTTGAGTCCATTTTCTCCGCCAGGAAATTCCGCGCGCAAATCGGGTGAAACAATTGGACAAGGACCAGTAATAACTGCAGCCTGCTCCTGCATGATTTCCTTTGAGGAGTAGTCAGGGCCTTCGTGAACCACACCGTCACCTTGAGAAAAAGAGGATTTTACAATCGATTTGATTTGACCATTGTCATACAAATAGGAAGTGGATTCAGACCCATCGATAACAATAGTATAACCATGAAGCGTATCATTCCGATAGCGATACGTTGTTGTTTTATTTGGTCCTGAATACATAGAGTAACCGAAAAAGTCCTCCCACTTGCCCTGCTTTAGTCCATTGACAAAATTTCCAGTACAGGCCTTTCTATTTCCTGGGTGATACTCGCGGTACGGTCCGTTGAGAATTCCCTTAACATAAGTACAAACATGAAAAGTATCTCCGTTAGGATAGTATTTTACCCAAACGCCATCCGATAAATTGCTTTTGTATTGACCAGTTTCCTTGATCTTTCCTTGTGAGTAAGTAACCTCCCATTTCCCGTGCAAAAGGTTCTTTTCATACGTTGCCGTAATTCGATACTTACTGGTTACACTATTGCCAATCCATTCACCTTGTTTCTTTTTCTTAACGAAATCACCAGACCATATAAATCCAGAAGTGTCAGACTGAAAAGGATGACAATACACTCCGTATTGGCCATAACACGCAACGTCCAATAAAATGAGAAATAGCATGCAGAATCCGAGGCGCATGTGCGTTTGTTTTTGCAAGGTTAACAAACACACTTCACACTAGCCGGTAACAAACGTTTGTAAACGGCTATTGTTAAAAACTCTCTTTTTAACCCGGAAACAGGAAACTATTGCACCACCACCCTCTCCCCTCCCGTCACATTCCCTCCCGCCTGTACACTCACCAAATAAACTCCCTTCTCCAGTCCTGAAACATTCATATCTATCGCACTCCCCATCACAAACGGAACTGTATAAACTTCTTTGCCGCTTAAGTCGTGAACGATCACTCTTCCCGGCATTCCGCTCACATCATTACTCACCACAACTGTAAGCGGACCAACCGTAGGATTCGGATACACGCTCACAATCGTAAAAGGATTTCCGGTTTTTTCCTTCTGCGGTTTTTTCGTCGCTCGCGCAGTAATCACACCCGCACTCACCACAGCAACCGTTACTAAAACTGCAATCGGCCAATTCGAATCTTCTTCTTCGGTTGGTGCTGCGACTTTCACTGCCGATGTCACCGGAATATCTTCCTGCGTTGTTTTTTCTTCTTCCCGCATTGCGATATGATCTACCACTTCTTCAGGAACCGTTCGCACTACATCATGCATGGAATTAAAATGCTGCGGAATCTCAAACGCGAAATCAATGCTTCGCTCTTCATTCGCCGAGAGAATATTCGGTGATACATACGTCATTTCGTAAATGGACATAATCTCTCCGCTGATCATCTGGTAAATGTTGGTGAGCTGCATGGGATCCTGCGTGAAGAATGCAGAGCCTCCGGTTTCTTTCGAAATCGATTTCAGTATGTTCACGTTCGCCGAACCGAGACCAATACAATACACCGGAATGCCCAACTTCCTCGCATGTTCAATCACTTCCTCCAACGTGTGCTTCGAAGAATTATCCTGACCATCGGTGAGCGCCACCACCGCTTTGATGCCCACACCTTTGTCCGTCTCATCGAGCGCTGTGTACACCGCATCGTAAAATGCAGTTCCTCCATCAGCACGCATGCCTTCCACTGCTTTACTTCCGCGTTCGTAATCTGTGGTCAGAGAAATTTTTTCTATCACAGTTGCTGCAAAACCAATTACCGATACCGCATCTTTCGTTGTATCGAGCTCCCCGATGTACGCCTGCGCCGCGCGCTTCGCATGCCATAAGGCGGGACGTATATAATCCGGACACGGAGGCATTACGCACACGCGTACGAGTGAGTCGCTGTCTTTTCTTCCAAAGGTGTACTCGCGCTGCGTCATGGTTTTCCAAACGCCCGGAGTGCGCAGTATGCTATCGGTCCAGTGCTTGTAGCGTTCATCTTCCACCATCGAACCCGAGTGATCGATCACCAGCGCGGTGTTCACACGTTGTCCGTTCGAAATTCTGTTCACGCTCACCACTTTGCAGTCCACTCCGTTTTCTTTCACGAGCACATTGTTTTTGTTGATGCTCCAGATCGCACCACCATCGGGAGCTTGTGCGCGGAACAACACATTCACGCGAGGAAACGTATCGGCATAAATGCGGATCACGGTGTGCGTGGCGGAATCGGTGGAGAGGATTTCGCCGGAGACTTGTTGTTGGGCGGAGAGAGAAAGTGTGCCGAAGAGGAAGGCGAAACAGAGGGAGAGTAAAGTCTTCATAGGGTGGACGGTTTGAAGGTCATAATGCTGTAACGGAGGAAAGGATACAGGAATTGCTGCGAGAAGGGAGGAAGAGAGGAGATTGGTACTTTTAGGGGATGGGATGATCTCTGTCATTCGTTGTTACAAGAATAACATGCAATTTTACCTATATTTAGTTCGCTACCCAATGATCTTAGTTACATGTGCTATTATTGAACGTGAAGGGAAAGTGCTCGTAACCCAACGAAGCACCAAAATGCCATTGCCGCTAAAGTGGGAATTTCCTGGTGGCAAGATTGAAGTGGGCGAAACTGAAATGGACTGCATCAGTAGAGAGATCAAGGAAGAACTGAATATTACGATCGAAGTAATAAGTAGATTGACACCATCTATCTATAATTATCCTACGAAAGCGATAACACTTATACCTTTTATATGTTCGTTTAAGGATGGCACAGTGCGTCTTCGCGAACACGCCAATTATGAATGGAGGCTGCCAGAAGACTTATTGATTTTAGATTGGGCTGAAGCTGATATTCCAATTTTGAAAGAATATATAAATCTGAGACATGATTGAAGGAATTTACGAACAGCTAATCACCAAGCTCATAGCGCTAAAACTAGATGAACTTGATGCATCAAAATATTACATCAAACAAACCGAAGTTGACAAAGCTGAAGCGACTAGAATACTAGTATTACACTTAAGTCAAATAATAAGTTCTGTATTTGATAATGTCGATTCATCTGATGTTGATGGCAAAATCGCAATTGCAAACAATATTATCTCTGCAATTAAGGATGCAATAAAACTCGAAAATTTTGAAGTAGATCTCGTAGAAACGGAAAATAGGATACTCAGAGCCGTGTTCCCTCAAGTGAAGGGTTGTGATTGGGATGTTAGACTAAAAGAAATCACGCCATATACACGCTTTTCAAATAGTGCGCTTTTTACCGGAGGTGGTAGTGACCCCACTTTAGAAAGTGAGCTTAAAAAAGAAATTGGTTCGTCCGATCGCATTGATCTACTTGTTTCATTTATTAAATGGAAGGGCATAGTAATTCTTGAAAAGGAACTTCGAGACTTTGTTGGGCGAGGTGGTCATTTGAGAGTAATTACAACCACATATATGGGGGCCTCTGATTACAAAGCGATCAAATTGTTGGCATCATTAAAAAACACCGAAGTCAAAGTGTCATTCAATACAGGCAATGAACGCTTACACGCTAAGGCTTACATGTTTTATAGGAATACGGGATTTCACACTGCATATGTCGGTTCATCTAATTTCTCTCGATCAGCGCTCACGGACGGTCTTGAATGGAATCTAAAAATTACTACTTCGGAAGTCGGTCATTTAATAGACAAGTTTCAAAAAGTATTCAATCGTTATTGGGAGAGTAAAGATTTTGAATCCTTTAATGACAGCATAGACGCACCAAAACTAATCGAAGCTCTAAATCGGGGAAATAGTGCGACTGATGTATTAAGCATCACCTCATATTTCGACCTTACACCGCATGATTATCAGTGTGAGATTATGGAACAACTTGATGTTCAACGTCTGGTTCATAACCGCTACAGAAATCTAGTTGTGGCTGCAACAGGGACTGGTAAAACAATCATTTCAGCCTTTGACTACAAGAGATTTCTACAAAATCGCAATACTTCTAAACTTCTGTTCGTCGCCCATCGCAAGGAGATATTGGTGCAAGCAATAGCAACTTTCAGAGGTGTGCTAAAAGATAACAACTTTGGCGAGTTATGGGTCGATGGCTTAGTTCCTAAGAATTTTGATCATGTATTTGCGTCTGTTCAAACTCTGAACAACAATATGGGACAACTAAATCTAGACCCCGATAACTATGACTTCATCGTTATTGATGAGGTACATCATATTGCGGCAACTAGCTACAGACCTATAATTAATTACTTCAAACCTACGATTCTCCTAGGTTTGACTGCTACTCCCGAGCGAATGGACAATGCAAACATTCTTGAGGACTTCTGCAACCATATAGCTGCTGAAATTCGTTTACCAGAAGCATTGAATTCGAAGATCCTCTGTCCATTTCAATACTTTGGAATATCTGATAACATTGATTTGTCAGGTGTACAGTGGGTGAAAGGAAAATACATGGCTAGTGAGTTATCTGATATATACACTTCAAATGATCAAAGGGTCGGTGAAATTATCACAAACTTAGATCGGTATACCAAAGACCTAAGCGCGGTTAGAGCATTAGGTTTCTGCGTTACAATGGAACATGCTAAATACATGGCTGAGAAATTCCTGTTGGCGGGATTGAAAGCTGCGTATCTCACGTCGAACAATACAGGAGACAGAGATAAGTTGCGACTTCAACTTGTCAAAAAAGAAATAAATTATTTGTTCGTTGTAGATATTTTCAACGAAGGAGTAGACATTCCTCAAATTGACACGATTCTCTTTTTGCGTCCCACGGAAAGCTTAACAGTTTTTTTGCAGCAATTGGGAAGAGGTCTAAGATTGTCGGACAAGAAAGAGTGTCTTACTGTTTTGGACTTCGTAGGAAACGCCAGACCAGAATACAATTTTGAAAATAAATTCAGGGCGCTCATCGGTAAGACCACAACGCCTGTAAGAAAAGAAATCGAAGACAATTTCCCTCATCTTCCTTTGGGTTGCTCTATTATTCTCGAACGTAAAGCAAAAGAGTCAATACTAAAAAATATTATTTCTGCCACGACACTCAATCGAAATCAGATAATTAAACGGATACAAAATTTTCAATTTCAGACGGACTTGCCCTTGTCACTCAAGAATTTCCTGGCGATATACAATATTCCGCTACAACTTCTATATAAAAGGGGTGGTTGGAAGCGCTTATGCAATGAAGCCGGGTTACAGCCGGACTTCGACAACCTTAATGAAAGCGCGATTGTTTCAGCCATTCTAAATAAATGGCTGGCGTCAAGTTCATCTAGTTACTTTCAATTTGTTTTGGACCTAACAAAACAAAATTTCAAAGTCAATCTAAAACAATTAGACCAAACTGAACAACAAATGTTACTCATGCTGCATTATGACGTATGGCAACAAGCAGCCGGCTATGATTCTCTAGATGAAAGTATTTCGGCAATTGGTAAGAATCAAGTGTTGGTTGACGAAATCAGAGAAGTAATGGAAGTATTGTTAGACACCATAACGCTCAAGGAACTTAACATTATTCTGCCGTACAGCCAGCCTCTAAAGGTGCACAGTAGATACACTAGGGACCAAATATTGACGGCCTTCGGAATGAACACTTTCGAAAAAGCTTCGTCATATCGTATCGGCGGCGGTGTTGCAGAAAATAAGTCAATAAATACTGAAATATTATTTGTGGATTTGGTAAAATCCGAAGAGGATTACTCCCCTACCACAATGTACAATGACTACGCAGTTTCTGATAGTATTTTCCATTGGCAGAGTCAAAATCAGACTAGAAGTGATTATGGAAAAGGTTTAACATATATCAACCACAAAAATACTGGTAAAATAATTTTACTATTCATTCGTGAAAAGTCAAGTGACGAATTTGGTAACACTTTGGGTTACGTTTTTGTTGGCGAAGGAACATTTAAAGATCATTACGGATCCAAACCAATGAGCATTAATTGGAATCTAAATGAACCTATGCCTATTTACTTATGGAAATCATCGACTAAGATCAGCGCAGGTTAGCCCAATGTTACCTAAAGTCCGTTGACTTCCCTCTTCCCATGCCCTATCCTTGCGCATGGACTTTCACTACCCTTCTGATCAACCCTTCACCTGCTACATCTGCGGCGCTCGCACTCAATATGCCGGAGTAGGTACATACTACCGTTATCTATTTCGGATAGAACACTGCCTTAATCCAGATTGCGGATTGCATTATTTCGTCTTCCTCAAAAATGATCGCTGACCACAAAAAACAAGAGAGCAGCTAAGCTGCTCCCGGAAGTCTAAATACTAAGCGAACTGGTCG
>CAYUTR010000008.1:0-40251 GCA_964447465.1 uncultured Chryseobacterium sp. | reverse complement strand
ATCTATAAAACAGAAAAGTCCCTCATTTCTGAGAGACTTTCAATTCTTGTAGCCCTGAATGAGCAGATATCGAACTGGGTTGTAGCTGACTTAGGTCTTAATAATCTTGATAGCCTGCATCTTATTTGCTGATTTTATAATCAGAAAATACGCACCGACGGCATAGTCACTCACGTCAATTTCAATAACTCCGTTTACGGAGCTGACGTCAAGTACCAAAATTCCCAAACTGTTGTATATAGAAATATTGCTTACTTCTTTTGTCTCGACGTGTAGAATATCTATTACGGGATTAGGATAAAGCTCAAACATATCATCTGGCCCAATGAGACCCATTCCGAGGCACAGGTCCACATAAATTCCAGCGATGGCCGTATCCATACACCCATTGTTATCAGAATAACTATAGGTAATATCATGGATACCTGCACCTGCAGATGAAGGATCAAAAGATCCTGCCGAAACAAAATTCCCCGTGTAAGCTCCACCGGAAGGAGAGCCTCCTATCAGTGTGATCGGACCGGAACTCACACATTGCGTATCGATTGGTGACAGGTTTAAGTTAACTAAGGGCAGGGAATTAACAGTAACAACAATATTGGTTGTATCTGAGCAGCCATTCGCTCCAGTGCCGATTACGGTGTAAGTTGTCGTTGCCGAAGGTGAATCAGTCAATATAGATCCGCTGAAGTTACCGGGATTCCAGGAATATATAACCGCACCACTGGCTGTAAGTGACGTACTGTCGCCTGTACACAAAGAAGAATCCCCAACAACCACGAGAGCCGGATTAAATATGACGTTCACCGTTACGGTTGAGGAATCGACACAGCCCTGTGCAGAAGTACCCACCACGGTGTAGGTTGTTGTTGAGAGCGGTGCTGTATTGACAGTAGCACCGTTGAGATTTCCCGGATTCCAGGTATAATTCACTGCATTTCCCGTACCGTTCAAAGTAACGAACTGCCCAGCACAAATTGTATCATTGCCCGCATTGGAGAATACATTCGGTGTCGGGTTTACCGTCACAGTAATATAGCTGGGAAGTGAAGATCCACAGGAATTAGTTGCATAAACAAATACTGTATCTCCAATCGAACCAACCGTTACACTAATGGAATTAGTAATAGAACTCCCCGTCCATCCACCGGGCAATGACCAGAGATAGTAACTAACTGCGGGATTCGATGGTACAGAATAAGTATTAACGCTGCCGGAACAAACCATAGCGGGTCCAGCCATCACACTTGGTTGAGGAGGAATAGTACAGGTACACCCCAAACTTGCAACGAACGCGTCATCATTATTTCCTCCACCCTGAATCGTTTGAAAAGCACCTACAGTTGCAATCAGATTCAAACTGTTAGTATAACCTGCGATAAATACTTTGTTGTTGTTTCCAAGGACAATCGAATATCCATAATTTAGATATGCACCACCGTAGTATGTACCCCATACCAATTGTGAACCAAGATTATTCAGTTTTGCCACAAAAACATCTAATGAACCTGCAAGCGTTGTTCTATACGCCCCAACTGTTGCAATCCCGCTTGGACTACCCGTGTATCCGGTTAAATACACATCGTGATCATCGTCAACATATATGCTGTATGCATATTCGAGATAAGCACCGCCATAATACGTGCCCCACATGCGTGTTCCATTTGCTCTAAACTTGGCAACGAAAGCATCGTAACCCCCTGTCCAGGTTAAATCATACGCACCCGGAGTCGAAATATTATTTGTGCTGTAAGTGCGACCGGCGATATAAATATTGGCACTGTCATCAATGGCAATGCAGTATGATTCGTCCCAGTCGTTTCCACCATAGTATGTACTCCACACCCGTGCAGTACCAGATGAATTTACTTTCGCAAGGAAACCATCTTCTAAAGGTCCGCCGAAAATCGTTTGAAATGCACCAGCGGTTGCAATATTGGTTAAGCTTCTTGTAAGTCCAGTAAAATAAATATTGTCTGCACTATCCAATACAATTCCGTAACAATATTCTGCATCAATACCTCCAAAATAGGAACCCCAAATCAGTGCTGTTCCCGTAGAATTAAATTTGCCGATAATCGCGTCCAGATCACCGGATCTGGCAACCTGAAAAGCTCCTGGAGTTGCGATGTTGACATCACCATTAGAATATCCTCCAACGCACACATTTCCACTTCCGTCCAATTGTATTGAAGTTCCAGATCCCCAACCTGCAGATCCATAATAAGTACCCCAAACGCGATTTCCTAAAGCACCAAACTCCGCAACAAATGTGACACGGGTCCCTGAGCCAAACGAAGTCTGATAGGTTCCTACACTTGCAATGTTCGATGTACTTTGAGTTGCGCCAGTGACAAAAACATGATTTGTACTACTCACGGTAATCCCATATCCGACGTCAACTCCTGCCCCGCCATAGTAAGTGGCCCATCGACGTATCGACCCCGTAGAATCGAACTTAGCTATGAATACATCATAGCTTCCTCCTGAAACCACCTGGTGAGCACCGGCAGTTGCAATATTATTTGCACTAAATGTTTCTCCCGTAAGATAAACATTGCTGCTATCATCGAGAGAAATACCGTATCCCCGATCGTGTCCGCTTCCTCCAAAATACGTTCCCCATCCAAGGCACGGTCCGGGATCAATAATGAAATCTCCGTCCGATGGAATAATTTCCGCCGTCTGAAAAGAGAAAATATTTTGTCCCTGAGCTACATATTCAACCTTAACGTCTTTGTTATTATTCTCAAGATAGCTACGCGGAATATTTTCGCTGATGAGTCCTGATTCTACACTGATGGTTATGTTCCCATCAAGCAAGTAAATATCCTTTGCACCAGCATATCGGAGTTGAATGTCCTCAATATTACCACCCGGATGAATAATGAAATTATACTTTACGCCAGCATTATCTGATTTCTGCTCGGAGCAAATAAACTGAAGGTCAATATTATTATAAATGTTCCGATACATAACCTGTCGGTATTGACGAACATTTGTGACTCCGTTTTCATCTGTACCGACCGTATAATAATTATTAAAATATTCTGAAGGCTGAATCCCTATTACTTCTGCATCGGCATTACAATCCAATAGCTCCACGTCAACACGATGATAGTTGCGCGTATATGATTTAGTTGCCGGAAATTTCAAGCTGGATGATTCCAGGTTTAAATCTACCGAATCACTTCCAGACTGCTCCTTCCACGTATCATAACTAAAACCGGTCTTGCGAAGCTGAACATTTACTCCTTCGCCAGGAAGAAGAAACAAAACTTCTGGATTGCGTTGATAATCCTGATCAACTATTTGGCCTTCATTGCGAATAAACCCCCGAGGCGAATCCGGTAAATCACTTTCTTGTTGTTTCACTTGCGCATTGCTTTTTAAAGCACTCACGCAAATGAATAGAAAACAAATAGGATAAAAATGCAACCAATTCAGTTCGGGCTTTTTGGTAAACATAAATGTGATGGGATTTGTGTAACCCGAATATAAGAAAAGCGCCTCAAATTGAGACGCTCTTACTTCTTTGTAGCCCTGAGTGAGCAGATATCGAACTGGTTTGATCTGGATTTGCAGCTAATGCAAGATTTTCAGTGTACGTTTCTGACTGCGAAACTGTGAAAATGTCCACCATGGGATGCAACAACAGATACAATATTTCAAGTTTGCGCAGAATGTCAGATGTTACGTCTCGTAAACAGGTTTATACCACCCGTTAATCTGCAAGGGAAAGATCACTATTTTTAATGCATGCTGAAATCATATATTTCTTTATTGCTCATCGGTGGTTTGACGTTGACGACCACGATCAAAGCGCAGTCTTTTTGGGGAATGACCTCACGAGGAGGAGCAACAGATCACGGTGCGATATTCAAAACGAATTCAACAGGTGGTGGCTATCAGCTGAAATATTCATTTCCGGAAGCAACCGGAGATAATCCCTACGGCGATTTACTGGAAGCATCGAACGGAAGATTTTATGGATTAACCAGCGATGGTGGTGCTACGGGCAATGGTGTTCTGTTTGAGTTCAATCCTCTCAACGGCATGTACATTGTACGCGCAAGTTTCAACGGTACAGCTTTGGGCAGCGATCCCAGGGGTTCGCTTGTTGAAGGTCCTGGTGGTAAATTGTATGGTATGACCACTAACGGCGGATTGACGACCGACGGAGTATTATTTGAATACGACACAATTACACGTGTACTCACAAAAAAAATTGATCTGAACAGTGCGACAACAGGTCGCAATCCGGAAGGAGATTTATTCCTCGCCAGTGATGGGAATCTTTACGGAATGAATCCACAAGGTGGTGCGAATGGGATGGGGACGCTGTTCCGGTACGTCATAGCAACCAATTCGCTCACTGTTATGGTTCATTTTTCAGGCCCGGACGGAAGTGTTCCTGATGGTTCGCTTATTGAACCGGTGAACGGGATGTTGTATGGTTGTACCAAGTATGGAGGCACAGCTGGATTTGGAGTATTGTTTGCCTATGATATCAGTTTGAACATTGCTACCGCTCAATGCAGTTTCAACGGTACTGGAACCGGTCGCAACCCCAGCGGCTCACCTTTGTATGCAGGTAACGGAAAATTTTATGGAATGACGCAGATCGGCGGCGCAAATAATCAAGGCGTACTTTGGGAGTGGAACCCAACCAATACAACACTAACGAATCTGGTCAACTTTAACGGAACGAATGGTTCTTATCCGCTTGCATCAGTAATTCAGGCGGGCAACGGATTGCTCTACGGAATGACGGGCATGCCTTTTTCGGGTTCTGCCTTCAGCTATGATATTATGTCCGGTACACTGGCTCAAATCTGCACGATGGGCTCACAGGAAAATGGGGTCGATCCTCACGGTTCATTTATTCAGTCGGCTAACGGTAAACTGTATGCAATGACCAGATATGGTGGACCATCCGGCTATGGAAGTATTTTCAGTTATGACCTTGTGAGCGGAGATACTAAGTTGCAATGGAGTTTCGTTGCACATTTTTATGGAGCGTTACCGGAGCGTGGACTTGTTCCTGTTGGTAACGGTAAGTTACTTGGCATTGGAACTGTTGGTGGTATTTATAATTTCGGAACGTTTTTCACATTCGATACAGTAACCAATGTCGTTACAGTCCTCATACAGTTCGACGGAACAGTGATGGGGAAATATCCGAAGGGTCCACCTGTTCTTGCATCCGACGGCATTTTCTATGGTGTAACTGAGCAAGGTGGGTTGAACAACAACGGTGTTCTGTACGCGTATGATCCTGGCAGTGGAGTGATCACTAAAAAACTTGACTTCCCACCTGCAGTTTCCACCAGCTTCGGTGCGAGACCAACACTTACCATGACGGAGGGTATAAACGGTATGCTGTATGGAACCACCCTCAGTGGAGGTACTGCGAATAACGGAACATTATTCGAGTACAATTACACCATCAACAGTGTTCAGAAAAAAATAGATTTCACCGGACTCAACGGGGAAAATCCAATGTCAACACTTGCGCGCGGTTCGGACGGAAAACTTTACGGCACAACCAATACAGGTGGCATCAACGATGACGGAACCATCTTTGCTTATGATCCCCTCACCGACTCGCTCGCAACGCTTGGTGATTTCAGTCAAACCCAAACCGGCAGATATCCGATGCAGGAACAGTTACTTGAATATTCGCCCGGTATATTTTATGGAGTTTGTTCACAGGGCGGTTCAGGAAACATCGGTACAATTTTCCAGTATGATGTGGCAGCAGATACCATTACCCGTAAGTATACGTTCGTTCAAACAGGAAGTAACGGCTGGTATCCGCACGGATCACTAATTCCTGCACCTGGTGGAGCATTGTATGGAATGAACTGGACCGGCGGAACAAATGGAGAAGGAACAATTTACAGGTTTACTCCCCGACGTCTGTAATCGCTACAACAGCGCTGAACACACCAACAGGAGGAATGCCCTACAATGAGTTGATGTTAGCTTCCGAAGTTCCACTGATTTCCTGTGTTTCAGCAGGAGGAACGTTTTGTGAGTACTCCAGTTTCGTTGGCTTTGTATCTGCAACCGGCGGAGTTTTCACTTACCAGTGGATGCTGAATAATGTTCCGATCAACGGAGCAACCTCTGCTTACTTGCAGATACCCAATCTCACAGCGGGTGATGCAGGAAATTATACCTGCATTGTATACTCATCAACAGATTCTGTCATCAGCTCCACGATCAATGTTCAGATTCTTCCATCGCCTAATGTTAGTATCACATCGAGCGATACAGTGATTTGTCCGGGTGATTCGGTGATGTTGACAGCAACGGGTGCGCAATTCTACAACTGGAATCCTGTCATCACACCAAATACATACTTTGTTCCGGCTTCAACAACTACGTACAGCGTTACGGGCACAAACAGCAACGGTTGTAGTGCCACAGTGTCACTGACGATCAGTGTATCGTGTGTGGGCATTGCAGGTCCCACATCATCAACTTCATCATGTAGTATCTATCCCAATCCATCAGACGGAATATTCACAATCGTTGTTGACGGAGTGTACGACTTTGAAGTGACTGTGTTCAGCGTAACCGGACAACAAATTAATGCACCCGTATTGTATATTGATGGCAGAGCCGAACTGGATTTGCGCACCTCGCCACCAGGAATCTATTTTCTGGAAGTCAATACCCCAACCCTTCGGACGCAACGCAAAATAATTGTTGAGTACTGATGCGTCGGTTCCGTACAATAGAGCCGAGAAATAAACGTGCGCGATCTATTATACTGAGAAAGCCTTCCAAAATTGGAAGGCTTTCTCGCTGTAGCCCTGAGTGAGGAGATATCGAACTGGTTGGTGAGGGATTTAATGCGAATTCAGTAATCATCCGCTCTTCACCAGACATCGAACTGAAGAGCTTTTTCCAGTCTTGAATCTTCCACATTATTTTCATACAAAAGAAAAAAGAGATCGCGATCCTTCAACCATTTCAGATGTTCTCCGTTCTTTCCCATTGCGAGCACCCACTTGCCGTATGCTTCGTCAGCCGTGAGTCCTACAGGTATACCAACTATCATCTGGTCAATGTGTTTGGCTTTAATCTCCGGATCCGCTGAATGAATCAGTTGTTCTTCATATTCCCACTGTACCCAACGCACCATCTGCGGCCAACGCAGATTGATCACCAACCATTTTGCGAGGGAACTTGTTGTTGCCGTTTCTCCCGACAAGGATGAAGTACTGAAGTAGGTTCGCATCTGCTGTTGTGTATGATAAAACCGAAGCAGGTTTGCAAAACGTTTCAGGCCACGCGGTGAACCATCAAGATAAACCGCATACCTGATCACTTCTGCAGCAATCTCTTCCGAATCTTTGGAACGCGCCATCAACTTTCGTGTCATTGCACTTTGCAGCGCTTCCGGACTGGCCTCGTATTTTTTCTTTATCGACTCGAGTGTTCCTGTGTTCTGAACGGCTTCTGTTGCGTCGGCTTCCACCTGCGCAGTGCTGATATTTTTCACTGCTTCTTTCTTCTCAGGCTGAACCGGAGAAAAGAAGAAACGATTCAGAAATGCCTTTTTGTCAACAGGATTCAGCACAGGAATAAAAAACGGCAGCTGAATAAACTTGTCAAGGAAATACCACCCCACTGATCCGTGGACCTTCTCCTTGTCAGCAAACTTTCCGGCCATGCTGCTGTACTGCGCATCGAGCGCTGCTGAAACCATCTGCGCATCCATGCCGAAAACAAAGTAGCAGCGATCGCGAAAATCACTTGTCATCATCAGGTTGATGGCTTCAATAACTTCAGTTACTACTTTCGGTGAACAGCGATCAAGATCATCGATAAAAATTACGGCGGGTTTCTCCCTGCCGATCAGCTCGCTGCACACTTTGGAAAGATCGTCGTTGATCTCGTGAAAGAGTCCCAGCTTTTCTGAATAACTGGGTTCACGGACGTAGCTCGCGAATTTCCCTTCGAGACTCTTTGAGAAAAAACCACGCAGGCTGGTCCAGCACGAAAATGCGAATCCAAGACCGGAAACACCCGCGATCCACGTGAATAGTTCGCGATGATTGACATAGAGAACCGCTCCTACTACCAACAGCGCAGCAACGAGCAGAGACACAACGATGGTTGGTAGCAGCGATTCAAAAATACGCCTGTGAATGTCTTTTCGGATTGCATTTGCGTCAACGCGTTTCATGCGCAGGCGCAACCAGAACTGTTCGCGGTGAATAGGTTCGAGCTTGGCAACGAGTTGCGTAATCATCGCGTGACCAAGTCCTGCCCAGATCTGGTCGCTACTCTGGTAGCGCCAAGGATTAAACCACACGGTTGGATGCTGCAACGATTCTGGTTTCCAGATTCCTTTTCGCAGTTCTTCTACAACAGGATTAACGCCACCCTTCAGGAAAATTCCCCGAACGTTTCGCACCCATTTCCACGACGAGCCAAACCAATGCGCAAGTGCGCCAAACGTGAGCGCAGTTGAGTTGGTATCACCCGCGAATTCCTTCTGCGGAAACCGCTTGCGTATGTATCGCATGAGCGTGGTTTTTCCCTGCCCCCATGGAGCGATGATCGCAATGTTTAACGGTGGCGGAGAAACTTTGCTGTCCTTGATGATGGAAGCGATGGCTTCGGCGTACATCTCGTACTGCAACTGATCTTCCGGTTCGGAATCATCGCTATGGAGGCGGGCGGCGGCGGCGTGGAGACGGGAACGTGGGATTTTCACCTCACGTCCCGCAGTAGCAGTTGCCTCGAAAATGTCAGGAGAAATGGCAATCAAGCGTTGCGCATTGCGACTGTCCGCATCGTCCAGAAACCACTTCAAATCTTGATCCTCCGCAATGCCGACCGGCAGCTGAAAGACTTCTTCCACCACTAATTGTATGATCTCTCCTAACGTAGGATTGGGATATAACTCGTTAGTGAGTCTAAAAATGCACACCGCCTTTTTACTTATGAAATCGTATCCTAATATTAATTCTCCCTGTTTGATATCCTCGTAGAGCACATATTCAGGACGTTTTTCACTGGCGGAAATGTGGGTGTTGTAGTAAGCAGTACCGCCTATTCGAATATTATCGGCTCCCCAATTGGGAAGGTTAAACGCCAACAACCAGTACCGTTTGTCGGAAGTAATGTCCATATTCCGTTCCTTCTGCAAGGCATCGAAGCGCATTCGGGTAGGTTCATCAATCTCACCAGTGACCTCTAGTCCGTTACGTTCTTGAAACGATTGAACGATCAGAACCATGGCGGGTCCGAAAATGCCGTCCACAACTATATCATTACCCAATCGAGCTAATGTCTTCTGTGCTTCAATCACCAATTCTCCCCGAGCTCCCATTCGAATGTTACTGAAGTCGCCCTCTTTTTTTCCCTCCACAAAGGCATCGTTGATTCGGTCAATCAACAATTCCATACCAATTTTGTCAGGATTATCGTCATCAACTACTACGTGAGGTACATCAGCGATGATTGCCGGCATCTGCGCTTCCGGAAAATATAGCGGAACAATAAAATTGATATTTCTTTTTGCAATCGAAACTCCTCTCGCTAGTCCAATTTCCTCCCGCACCCAGGAATCGTACTGGCTGGACTGCGTGATCAATACTACGAATGCGTCGACAGAGTTAACGTCCCGGGTTAAAGTCTCAATGGACTTTTGACTCCCGAATGGAACTATGATGTCATTTCCATATCGCCGTAGTTTCTCCGCCAAGCGATTGGCAAACTTAAAGTCTTCATGACAATATGATATATAAATTCTGGCCATAACAATCAGAGTTTAATGTCTGATCTAAATGTAATACACTTCCATTTCCGCTCAACCACAATTTTCAATTATGTGAAATTCGAGCATAGTACAATGTATTTCCTGCCAAATAATCTTTCATGTTTGTTCAGAAGAAAATGTATTCTAATTTGCACGCGCTAGCTCACAACCTCACACATCTCAAAATCACTTCCCAATGAAAACCTTCGACTTCGATCTGGATCAAATCTTCAGCCATAATGACAAAACATTTATCCCGCTTGGTGACAAAAAGCCAGTTGATAAAATCAATGTCTGGTTCCAGAAAAAATTAAAGAAAGAAACAAAAGAAGACACTCCGGACGTATGGGGAACACTGGGATGGTCCGATAATACTCCATTCCGCCTCAAAGGAAAAATTAAACATTCCAGAAGTGGAAATACCAATGATGGCGACGGGCATAAACTGACTGAGCAACAGATTGAAGATCTGCGGTCAATCAATCCGAAACTCACCAATAATCCGGGAGAAGTGCGTGAACGTTTTATCAATTTCGATGATGTGAAGTTTGATCTGCCTGACGAATTTGATCCGAATGATCTGCCGCAACTCCGCCTCTCTTTATTTCTGAAGCCTACAGAAGGTGCGCTTGTGTATTACGAACATCATGAGAAAGACAACCACAAAGATGAAGATGCGTTTCAGGAATACATCATGTATGAAAAAGAAGCGCAACCGATGCGCGACCGCCTGAGCTATTGTTTTCCTGTGGAACCGAAATACCAGCTGGAAGAACTTTCGGGGAAGCCTGGAATGTTCCGGCAGACCAACAAGGAAACAGGTTTGAGCTTCACCATAAAAATTCTGACCTACAAACAGTCGGCAGAAACGGAAAGTGAGCTGTACCGGGAAGCCCTGTCCACACTGAATTCTGCACAGGACGATCTTCTCAACAACGGTGTCATCATGAATTCACTTGTAGGGAAAGCGAAGTACGATTTATTGCGCTTCGACCCTAAATCAGAAACGGACAGTGATGTAATTGAGGCGAAGTACGATAAGCAGATGGTAAAGTACGGCGGTCGTTTTGTCCGGGTGGCTAAAGCAGAAGATGTGAATGTAAATGCAAAGACGTTGCTGCTGATTCACGGCACTTTCGTTGATACAATGAAATCGTATCATGATGTTATTCTGCGTAAAGGCGTGAATGGTGAACAGCCTTCTTATCTGCAGTACCTGCTTGCGTCGGGAAAATTCGAACAGATTCTTGCATTTGATCATCCCACACTTTCACACGATGCCGGACAGAATATACAATGGCTCAAAGAAAGAATGCGTGAACTCGGTCTTTCTTTTAAGGACAATCCGATTGACGTAGTTACAACAAGCCGTGGCGCGCTCGTGGGCGAGTACATGGCTGCAGATCCGGAATGTGCAGAACTTTTTCCGATGAAGAAAGTGTTGATGTTCTCTGCTGCAAATGGATCCGGATATTTCACCACGGGAAAAATGATTTCCGCAGGATTATCACTATGGAAAAAATCGGCTTCCGGCCCTGCAGGTAAAGTGGTGCTTGCGCTGTTGCAACTTTCGGTTGATTATATTCTACGTCAGCCCGGCGCTGTCCTGATGACGATCAAACACAAACAGAAGGTACTCGAGAGCATTCTCGCTGCGAAGCCGAATAACTCTGCTCTCGTTTATAAATGTGTGGTATCCGATTGGCACAAGAATCTTGTCCCTAAAGAACGATGGTTGTGGCGACCAACTTCTATGGCGCTGGATGTGGTGATCAAACTGAATCTCGGATCGAAGAACGATTGGGTCATCGGTTGTCAACGTCAGGAACTTGTTCCGGTACAATCACAACAGCATCGGGAGCCATCGGAATATAGATTTTCGGTACACGGTGCTTACCTGCGGATGAATTATGTGCTGGGACCTGATTACGCGGTGATGAGTGACCCGCATGTGTGTATTGAAACGTTTTTTGAGAATTGATAATTACTTCACCCGGGTAATAGTTCCTGTGATCACTCCCTCGTTGTTCTTTGAATAATGTTTCCCTTTCTGCCACAACGAATCGTTCGCGAAACAAATGAGCTCACCATCGGCAGGTGGAGAAAATTCTTCGCGTAGTGATCCGATCCTGAAATACGGTTTATTTTTCCCGATACAACCCAGGAGACAGAACCATCGTTCAAAAGGCATACGCAGTGAAATATGCATTCCGTATAACCACACGTACCACCACTTTGGATTTCCGTCAGGCGGAATATCGCGTAGATGAGGGCCATCGTGCCACACCTGTTTCTTCGGCACATTGAATGTGTAAACGTGATCCTTGCGGAGAAAAACTCCTGTAGGATACCAAGGGTTGATGGCTTCGCATTTAAACTCGGTTGGAATATTGAGCTGGGGTTCGGTCATGAGCATCGGTTTTCCGAAATATAATTCTTATTCAGTATTTCTTTCAGATCAATCTGTAAACGATCTATTTAAACTGTAAATTGCTTTACAATCACTGAAATTAAAATTTACAAGAGAACAATTATGAGCAAAATATTGAAAGTAGGCTTCGCCATGGGCGGCGGCGTTTCTCTGGGAACATTTTCCGGGGCTGCATTATCGGAATCCATCAAACAGCTGATACTCTACGGAAAGTATAAGGACAGTAACGGGCAATTAGTACCGTATGATAAAATAGTGATTGATGTATTCTCCGGCGCAAGTGCAGGTATGATGTCGCTTGCAATTATGTTGCGCGGACTGACTGATCAATCCAATACCGAACAGGCTGCGGCAGTAGTACGACTCGAGGAAGAACTTACTAAAGCATTCGTTGATAACCTGCGTGCTACTGATCATGACCGTTACCAACAATTAGTCGTGGCGCAGGTTGTGCAGAATCTGCAGGACAGCATCTGGATCGATCAGATCAACATAGATAATCTGCTTGGCCTTTTCGAAGATAAGATTGCGGACCTTACCTACGAACCTGGCCTGCTCGCACGCGAAGCACTGACGCGCATTGCAAAAAATAATTTCAAGTTCCAGGAGTCCAGTCTTGCTTTATTCCCCCGGAGACAGATTCTTGCCGACCGTGTGCTCGTGGCTGCAACGCTTTCCAACCTCACTCCTATCAAGTGCGATGAACGCGATCCGAATGATGCTGCTTACGTGGCATTGGGCGATGCCAAAACATCTTATGTGCACCGCGAGATGCGCGTGTTCGATCTGAATTTCACACCACTGCAGCCAGGTGAGATCGATGACGATCCCGGCAATTATCCGCGCAAGTGGATACGCTATCACATGGGAGAAAAAACAGATCACTATTTCGGTGATATACGTCATAAAAACGCCTGGTCGAAAATTGTGGCTACCGGAATTGCCTGCGGTGCGTTTCCCTTTGCATTTGAACCAGTGGTGTTAGTCCGGCATGATTTCGAGTACGGTGCCGGCAAAGATGAACAGGGAAAATTTACACCGGGCGATTGGCCGACCGAACTTAAGGGAAAGAATTGCTACTCATTCACGTATGTTGACGGAGGCACATTCAATAACGAACCTGTTCGTGAAGCTTATCGTCTTGCGAGTTTTCAGGATGCAGGAGAAAAAGAGGAGTTTGATCGCGTGATCATTTTTGTGGATCCGAATGTTGGTGAAGACGCTGCGAATTTCCGCGTACCTATCCACAAAGAGTTTCACCAGCGCGGTGATCACTTACCCAAACGCAGCACGACTGCTGACCGTCTTATGGGTCAGCCCGGCACGCTGTTAGGCTCAATCATCAACCAGTCGAAGGTTAATGAGAGCGATAAGATCCATCGCGCACTTGAAATGTTCGATCATGCAGAGAAATATTACGGTTCACTGCTACAACTGATTGATACCACTTCTCCTGACCCTAAAATGCTCGGAGACCTAAAAAAATCGTGCGAAGAAATCCTGAGCAGTATCCGATTGAATGAGCTATTGCCTCCCGGTGCAGTTACATTGTCCGAAGAACTCGGGCGGATTAACCGCACATTCACTGAGAAAGTAGAAAAGAACGATATCGACCTCCTGGTAAAAGGTTCGTTAGAAGCGATCAGTCCGATCGGTAAGAAGAGATTGGTGAAAGCCATGCTGATGCTGCTCGTTGATCTCATGATGGGCCTTGGCGGAAAAGTGAAAGACAGTAAAACTGTTGGTATTGCACCCGTAAAACCCGATGGTGATGGTTTCAAATCTGTTTTTCTGCCTGGTGGATATTTTGCATCGTTCGCCGGTTTTACTTCAAAGCATCCAAATCTCTACGAGGCAAAACTTGCAAAATATTGTGCGCAGATCGCCCTGAAAAAAAGTGAACTCATTGGAGGTCCAATTACCAAAGAGTTTTTCTATGAGGACTTTTCCAAGAAAGGGTATGAAGATTTTGAAAGCGACTTTATAAAGAAGCTGCCCGCAATCGCAACACGCATCGGAAAGATTCTTACCAACGCACTGAGCATTGACGGTTTAGCTGAAGACATCATCATCAATCAGCTCAGCAAGAGAGTCAGTGCAGCGCTTAGGGATTTCAAATTCGTCAACAAGAAAAAGACGACATACCTTCTTCAGATTCCCGTCTCAGAAAGCAATTACCAGATCAACCGGAATACGGGGAACGAAGACCTGGGTTCTATAGAAACGCCAGAGCTGGGCCATGTACTCATGATAGAGCTTGACTTTGTAACCGAGGAAGGCCAGAGTGGAAAATGGGCAGGCGATTACGTAACGGATGGTAAACTTAAGATTGTTCGCGATCGCAAAGGACCACTAAACGATCATGACTTGTGCGTGGTACAATTGCCTTTGGCACCTGTTCGCGCAGAAGCGGACCTGTCGCCGAACCCGGTATTGAGACTGGTGGGCATTATCACATCCGCCTCAGAAGGTAAAACTTATAACAAATGGGAAGTAGTCAAACCGGATGTGATACCGCTGGAAGAAATATTGTTATAAAATTTAAGCGAGACTGGTGAATGAATAATATTCATGCATTAAAGCAAAAAAGGTGTTTCCGTTATGAGAACACCTTTTTTGTGTTGCAGGTTCTCAGATAAGGCTTTTCGGTGCAATGAATTTACACTCCCTGTAACATCAGGTCTCTGCGTTATAGATAATATTTGACTGCGGCCCGGAATAATAGATCGCAAGGCCTGTCGATGAAGTATTAATCCCTTAGTAGCTTTTTCATTGTGGGAAAGAAAACGATCAGTTGGATCTGTATTGTAACCAGTGTAATGCTTGTTATGCTTCTCAGAATATAAAACGTAAACGTACCACATCTATAAAACAGAAAAGTCCCTCATTTCTGAGAGACTTTCAATTCTTGTAGCCCCAAGCGACACAATATCGAACTTTTTGATAGCTGATTTGACCGCCATTTAACCCCAATCGGCTAAATCGGACAGAAACCAATGGTGGTAGATCGAACACCATATGAAGCGCGGTCTGAGAGTTACCAATGCCTTTCGCTGTTCATCTTCATTCAGGCAGTACTAAGTTCGGGTGTCTTATCGGCAATGGCTTCAAAAAGCAAACAGTACGAAACTAATTTGGACGAGATATTTTGTTCTTGGGACGGGTCTCTAACGTGTGTGAGAGTATTAGATCCGAAAGTTTCCGATCCTCAATGTCAAATTCAGAATAGCCTACTTTTCCAATGTTTTCCTTAAACAAAGCAGTAACCTTCTGTGCCATTTCCAAATCAGTACCGCATTCAGGTCGTACTAAGGTGCGTTGGACTTCTGAATACCAATGCAGAGCTTTATTGCACAACTCGGGAATTTCCTGATCCTTTCCGATCCGATAAATGAAACTTAGAATCCTCAGCCCTGCTGATCCTGTCGCTAAATTTCCCAAATGAATAAATGCGTCGTAAGCGATAGCCCAGCCAATATGTGTACAGCGCTCACCTAATTTCGCGACAATTTTTTTATCGTCTGTTTCATCAGGAAAATAGTAGGTAACCAAATCAGATATTGCCTCAGCTACCTGTGAGGTCATTCCTGAACGTGTCATCGAAGCCAAGTCATTAAGTAGTTCAAATACCTCGTATGCGGATCGAGGACTTTTGTAATCCTTGAACATGCCAAGTTTATCTACGATCTCCCCTCGCTTCTCCCAATCGCGCTCTACTCTGTACCCTTGTTTTAATTTTAGAATTTCAACAACCACATGGGCATCCATTGCCGCCTTAAATAAATTTTCATCTTCGACCTTCTTGAGACTTTCAAGAAAGTTCGCGTGTTCCAATCGGCGTTTCTTGTCGTTATCCTTGTATAATTTGTCTCGCAGACTCTTAATCTGCCTTGGAGTTGGAATCTTCCTCGCTAGATTAATTTTACCCTTCCCAATTCCATTACGAACTTCAGCATCATCATGGTGAGGACGACATAAAAAAACAAGGTTATCAAAATCATTATTGGATCGGTCACCATCTATATGGTGTATTTGATCGCCCCTCTGAAGACAATAACACAACATTTGTGACTTAAAAAATATCTGTTCCTCAACGTCCGATGGAATCTTCTTGCGATCTTTTTTCATGTGGAAAATTTGCTGAGGCTACGAAAAAGTTAAAACGGTGGCATGGGGTCAATCTTTGTAATCGCAGTGATGCGGTACGCAATATTTTCCCACGCCTGTCCCTTGGCATTGTACTCCTGTCTAATCTTCAACGAGACCGTAAATTTCATTCCGCTGGAATACTTGCGGAATCTTGCCGACTTTTTCAAGTTCGAGGGTATTTCAACTTTGACGCGATTCTCGTCATAGATAAATTCCCACATTCCAAATTTTTTATCGGAAATCTTGACTAAGGACAATTGCTGATCGCGCTTTTCAATTGTCCGTCTGTCAAACTTCTCCTTCAGTTCTTCAGCTTTCTCTATTCCCAACACTGTCTTAATTTCCTCACTTGTGAACTTAAAAGAACTTTTCCCTTCTCCAATGGTCAGTCCATTTGTGTTCTCACTTATCACCTTCAAAAAATCATTTATATGAATATTAATAATTGGATTCACAGCGATTGATTGCGGTGACTTCTCTTTACTCGAATCATTTTTCGATTTATCTAGTTCAAGTTTCGCCCTTTTCAGAGCTAGTATTTCCCGAAAAACTCCGAAGACTACTGTTCCTGTTGCCAGCAGTTCCATCCAGAATTTGAAGCTACCTTGTTTAAACGGATAGATTGTTAATTCCTGTTCTTCAAGCGACTTGCTAATTGCAATTTCTTTGAAAGCTAAATGAGCGTCTTGAATGATCCTAGCAAGTGCTTTAGCTTCGATGCCATCAGTAGCAAGTGTAAGTGGAAGAGCGTCCTTTTCTGAGCGAGGTTTGTCGTCCGGTACAACCATAACATTATTCGATCATCAGTTTGCCCATCGAGGTGCTTCCGTTGTCTTCGGTAATCCGGTAGATATAAATTCCCGCAGCAAGAATATCCACGCTCATTTCGACTTTCAATTCATCCGATTCCTTCCGCAGAATCACCCTACCCAATTGATCCAACATGACAATTGTTCGCGTAGTACCTGAATTGGCAAATTGAAAAGTAACTGCTTCACGTGCTGGATTCGGAAATACGCTAACTGCAAAATGGTTTGTGCTTTCGTCAATGTCCGTGTCAAGGTGACCACAACCGTTTACATTATTTCCACCAATCCATTTTAGTACCTGACTTGTCACGCTATCACCATCAACTGTCCAAAATGCGCCTCCTATGTATAATTCCCCGTTAAACACCTCCATCGCTTGGGTATTATTATCAAACGCACCAACATTACACCAATCCAATCCGTCATACTTAGCAATTCCTACAACGGGAATTCCACCCGCTGCGGTAATCTGACCACAAACCCAAAGCTCTCCGTTATAAACTTGCATATCCCACACTTGACCACCAGCCAGTCCGCCGCCAACCTGTGTCCATGTTATTCCATCATACCGCGCAATAAAATTTCCGGGACTACCTCCGGCAGTTGTAAAATAACCTCCAACGTATAGTTCTCCGTTATATATCGCCATGCAATTCACCGCATCAATTCCCCCTCCAAAAAAACTTCCGAATCCCGTCCAGTTCTGTCCGTCCCATTTTGCCAAACAATTCCCAACCGTATCGTGAAATCCCCCACCAATGTATAAGTCACCCTGAAAATGTAGTGCGCAATTCACTGCTGAACCACCTCCAAATGTTGCCGTGCCAATCGAATTCCAACTTATGCCGTCATAACGTGCAACCTGAGCTGCCTGAATACCACCAATGCTATCGAAAGTGCCCATTGCATACAAATCGCTATCATTCTGATAAAAAGCAAAAGCATTTTGCCGTGTTTCAGCGAACAGTTGCCATTGGTCACCAACAAGTATTCCAACAGAATTATTAGGACCGGTGGGCGCGGCACAACTGACACTGTAAAAATTTCCAAGATAATTTGTAACCTGATACGTGCCACTTCCTATTCTGCATCCCAAAGTATCCCACCCATTTGTCGTGTCGTACTTCAAAAGTCTTTGATATGGCAAAATGGTCGCGCTGCAAAGCAATTGGTTGCTAATCGTGTCTGCGTACATATACCGCACATCGTTAGCACTAGAAATGTAAGAGCCATTAACTGATTGCCAGTTCTGCGCCTGAGCGCAGAACTGACTAAACAGTACAACTGAAAATAAAAATGTTCGTAAACGCATTATTCTTGTTTAATGACTTTTTGGGTCATTGGGACTTTATCGCCGACAATAACAGTCACAAAATAAATCCCGTTACTCATCAACTGCAAATCGAGCGGCTCTTGTAAAGTTCCGAAATTATTGGTGGTTTTCCTATCCATAACAACCTGTCCAAGCATATCAGTGACAACAATCTGAACGTCTTCACCTTGTAAGTCGCTCACCTGTACTGTAAGGTTGCCTGAACTAGGATTAGGAAAGACCAGGAAACTGCCAGAGTTGTATGAATGCTCAGTGAATCCGACGGTACTAACCGAATCTAAGCTGAACCTTGCCATATATCCGGTCTGCTCTGTGGTGCTTGTCTTATTGATGTCCAGATACTCATTGGGGACAAGGTTCGGATAATTCCACGGATACGTAGCAGGCAATGACGAAGAATTTCCCGCAATGAACAGTTTGCTATGACCAACAACAGCAAGCGAAAAACCATTTTCAAATTGGTTACCTCCGAAACAAGTCGTCCATGTTCTTTGGTTGTAGGGATCGAACGCAAGTATTACGGCATCCTGTTGTACGTACATACCAGCTAAATATGTGTTGTTGGTAGCGTATATATCGTTGACACCGCTCCATGTCGTTCCATGAACGTAAGCATTCTCCTGATCATCTACGACTACATCATACATCATTTCCATGCCGCCATCGCCCCACAACGTTGTCCACTTCTGTACTCCTATGACAGAGAATCGCGCTATCCATCCTTCTGGATTGTTGATGTTGCAGACATTGTCGATATACTCATTTCCTGAATACATCAGCGGGAATGCTGCCGCAATGCCTGACTGATGCCCCACTACATAAATATCTTTCGCGTTGCATGTTATAGCAGTGCCTGCCGTAGTGCCTGACCCACCAAAGGCGGTGCCCCATCTAACGGTGTCATTTACATCAATTCGCATGATGAGTGCCTTGTTAGTAAGAATGCTATCGTAATGTACTGCTCCGCCCGGATCAACTAACGGAAAATTTGTTGCTGTTCCGTATGAAGTCGCAAGAATGTAAAAATCCTGTCCTGCACCTTGCGATCCGCAAACATCTGAAACAACTCCATTACTTAAAAAATGTGTACACCAATTGGTATCTAACTGCGCATCAAATTCTAGGATAAAATTCCCACCACTTGTGTTGTTGTAGGCATTTATTTTGTTTACGGTTGGAAAACCTGTGCCTGCTACACCAGTGATCACTAATCGAGTTCCCCATGAATTTACCCAAAGGTCTGCGGGACGGTCAAATGCTGATCCTCCATAATATGTTGACCACAATAAGCCATTTAATGTGCCTGTACTATCTAGCTTAAAAAGAAATAAATCATTATCACCATTATGCGTTGCGTCTACGTACGCGCCCGAAGGTTGCACTGGTGCCATTGGCAAAACGGTTGATTTAGTTTGACCACAGAAATAAATATTGGCAGATGAATCTAAATCAATATGCGCCTGACTTTCAGCTTGCGTTCCTCCATAATATGTTGCCCAACGTCTTACCGCATTATCTTTGATTTTGATCAACGTCCAGTCATAATTTCCGAGGTTCTGCGTTTGAAGACCGTTTTGAGTCGGGAAATTAATTCCATTGGTCGTTCCTGCATAAAATGAATTGCCAGCTTTATCAGCCTGTACAGAAGTAAGCGGCGTTCCACCACCAGAGAGTGAACCGTAGTGTGTTGACCATTCCAGATTCGTACCTGTGATCTGTTGAACAATTCCAAAGCTTGCTCCGTAGTCAATGCTGATCACTAACACGCGGGACGTGTTGTATGAACCAAAGGACATACTAACATTATTGCCGCTGACGCTATAGGTCGGTTGCCACGCGAGTGTGTACGTTGTTCCTGTAGTCGGATCAATTTCCCAAACGCGGGGTTTAGGATGCTGAATGTTTCCTAAGTCCGATGTTACAACCAGATCCCCCGAACCGTTCACTGAAATAGAATTCGCACCGGTGTATGTTTCGACGATGCTCGTAGGAGAAACTCCGGGCTTAACTACATAGAAGTACTTCATTCCGTTCGCGTTACTACTGTAAATCGCGTCAATGCCGTCGTAAATGTTCGCACGGTATAACTGATTATACGTTTTCATTCGCACACATCCTTCCGTCAGATGCGGGTAGAAAAAGTTTTCATAATCGCCACGCTCGTCTTTTCCATTCACGGCAATATCATCATTCCCATTGTAGAACGTTTGATCAATTCTGAATACAGAATCGTCTGGGCTTACTTGCGCAGTGTCTAGTTTTGCAAAAACATAACTCATGTAGCCATCGGCAAAATATACCTGTTGTCCGTTACCTCCGGTTCTGTTGTAGAATTTAATATCGGTTGCGCTACCTTGATCGTCCAGAAGCTGACCGCGATTCTCAGTAAAACAGAAAGCTGGATTCTGATCTTCGCCATCAGTCGGAGTAAGTACGTTTCTTGTTTTGTACTTAACTGTGTTATAAGAATAGCTGCCGGAATGTTTAGTTTGTCCGGTGACAATTACGCCGCGATCAGTATCAATTGCAATGGATGTTGGGCGGTCAGATTTGTTGCCAGACGAATTCCAAGAGATAGCCCAGATTTGTGTGCCTGATCCATTGTATTTGATCGTATAGTAATCGAAGTTACCTCCGTTGAAACTCGCACCAGTTACATAGATGTCGGTTCCCTTTGCAACGACGGCTGTTGCGCTGTCATTTCCATTAGTAGCACCGTTATATGTTGCGACCCATTGCTGTGTTCCTGAACTGTTGTACTTGACCGTTGCATAGTTTTTACTCTGCGACGTGGTTGTAGTATATCCGGTAACAATTACATTTCCGAGTGAATCAAGATACAAAGACGACGCAACGTCATTCAGGTTTGCTGCCCCATTGTATGTCACTGACCAAAGTATATTCAAAGCCGTGTCTAATTTCACAGTGCGATAGTCGTACAATGTTGAAACATCCAATGCACCACCCGTAATAAAAATGTTGCCAGTGGCATCCATTTGCATGTCTGTTACCTGATCGAAACCAAAGGCTGTTCCACCAGTAACCGTTGAAGACTGAATACTTCCGTCGGATGCTTTTAGCGAAACTACAGCATACTTGTAAGTTGTTGTTGCTGATTGGGCGCCGCCTGCAATGTAAATTTTCGTTCCGCTGTTATACAAATTCGTAGCAATATCAAACAGTCCCATATAATCCCACGTTTGCGACCACACTTGATTTCCTGAACTGTCATAGCGAACAGCAAGCATATCGTATTTGTTCGTGGTTCCTTGCCATGCTGATCCTACCGCTACCACCGCGTTTCCTGCCACTTGCAATGCCGCAAAAACATCATGCCTTGAACCTGCACCGTTGAAAGTTTTAGTCCACTTGTGCGCACCCGCAGTGTTGTATTTTATGACAATCGCATTCGAGCTGTCCGTTGCGTCCTTGAAAAATGTTCCCGCTACGTACACATTGCCAACTGCATCTATCTGCACGTCCGTAGCGTAATCGTTTCCATTTCCGGCGCCATTGTACACCTGTGACCACAGCAAAGTGCCTCCAGAATTCATTTTAGAAACGTACATATCGTAATTACCCGAAGCATTAATTGATGAACCTACCGTGTAATAGTAAGTCGCACCACCGAGTAATTTTGTGCGAACGACTGTGCGCTGGTAATCAATTTGGGTTGCACTTGTGGTATTCCACTGCTCAAAAACAGTTGGAGTTGGTGTTTGCGAAATGCCCTGCACACTTAGTGCAAGCATTCCTGCGAGAAGAAGTATTTTACTTCCTCGAATGGGAGAAAAGTTTCTCATAGGTTTGAATTGTGTTTTGGTTAATTTGAGTTTAGTTATTAGTGTTACGTTGTGTATTGTGTTTAGCTACTGTCAGTGTACATAATTTTGCGGTTGGTTTAGGTTAGATATGACATAGGATTTCACTTGAGGTTTCAAACCTTATTTTTTGTGAATGGAAAGCAATTATGAGAACCGAAGTGAATTGCGGGGGGCGACAACTTCACTTCGGTAGTCTAACCAGTGCTTAAGTGGTCAGACTCGGACTTACTGAGGGGATCAGCGTCATTTCGATCTGGGGTTGTCTTGATGTTCCTTTTCAATCACTTTACTAATTGCTAATGGCGGTATTTTCTGCTCGAATGGTTGCTTGAATACTTTAGCGATCAACCATTGGTCGAAAATTATCATTTCGGGAGACTTAGGAATCCAAACAGTTTGCTTAAGTAGTTCTATGCGTTCCTTTTCTTTTTGATAGAAATTTTTAAAGTCAAACGCTGCGTTACTAAGTTTCCTTAGCAACACCGCAACAGCTTTGAGTCTTTCAGGTACTTTGGATTTGTCTAAGTTTTCAATAAAGTTTTTCAATATTAAAATTTTCCCTGCTGCCTCATCTAACTGTTGTAATTCAATAAGGGAAAGGATTGTTAGAAAACGCATTCCGAGGTTCCAACCTTCTTTGTCCTCTTCAATTGGATTCAAAACTCTACTCGCTAACTTAAACGTTGCGTCGTAATCTTTAAGCATGAATAAGGTGCAAGCAAGAAGGAACAAACGTTTTCCTAAACGGTAGCGAATTCCAGTCGTTTCATCTTCGTCGGGTAGAAGCTGCAATATTATTTCCCTTGCTGCTGCAAATTCTCCCAAATAAAATTGTGCATAGAACATTAGTTCTATCGCCTGCGTGTGGTTAAAACTGGTCGGCTTAAAATACCGAAGACTATTGCTTGCTGTTTTGAAAGCCCTTTGAAACTCACGTAGGTAAAGATCGTTGTCGGATAAATTGACCATGACATTGCCAACACGTATACCTGTGTAAATGCCAGGATTGCAATCAAGCAATTTCAGATTATCAAGTAAGGATTTACGCGCGCTTTTATAATCTTCTATATGTTGATAGTACTGCGTTAAAACGTAGAAGTAATAAAATCCGACCTGTGACGAAGTAGTTTTTTTATAGTCAGAACTCATCTCATCAAGCATCTTCTTTAACCAATCTGTTTTAGCATTCTGACCAGTTCTGTAGTCCCATTCTGCTTGAACTCGCCCTAGATTCACCTCTGCCCTCAGTGCGGCGTTCTTTGCCGCGTCGTACTTTTCATAGGACAGTAATAACTTATTTAGATGCTTGTCACCATATTCAACGCAGTGGTGATCTATCAACAATCGCGTTGCGGTCAATAGTTCCTCATAGATCTCATATTTCTTTGCCTGCTCGATTACCCTGCTCAACATAGACTGAGTATAGTCCATCAAACCGCGACTTCGCAGTATTTGAATTTGAGTTAAGTTTTTGCGAATCTCAATGTGAACTTTAGTTCTCTCGTCATAAACGTTTTCTCGCTGAACATTAACATCAATAATCAAAGATTCCAAGATTTTTTCCCGCAGCCTATACAATAGTCTACTGAAATTACTGGGTGAGGATTTACCATAGATTGACGTTTCAATTTCCGCAGGCGAAGTCAGATCGCCACTCTTACGTTTTAAGTCGCCGATCAAAATATCCCATAACTGCAAACTCTTTACAGGCTTGCCCCGATAATAAAACACACTGAGATAAGTCCGCACCACGGTTTTCTCTTCCTCCGTCAGCCGTGTTACAATATCCCGTATAACATTAAGTACTTCCATGCCATCAACCGATTGATTTTCAATTCATTATCAAGATGTCGAAAAACACCTGATTTCATGCAACATTCAGCAGCCATGCAGCGGATTTTTGAGGTGCAAACCAATAAAAAACCAACGTTATGGACTTATTCTTTTGGATCATCAAAATCATCATTGCAATCGTTACAACCATGAACAACGATTTCTAGTTGCAGAGTGCTTGTCAACGGGGGGGGTGTCGTGGTGTAAATCACGACACCCTTTCAATTAATACATGATGATATTAGCATTGGTAAAGTAAATGCAACAGGTAGGTATTTCAAATTATTCTTTTTTCCATTTTATGCATCGTTTACGACAACCATAATACCTTAACCTGCTGATTTACAATCCTGCCCACTGATTTTGAGTTTTATGATTTAACTCTCGTTTGGCAGTTCCCTCCATTGAACTGCTCGCGATTCACCTTTAGACATTGATTATCAGTCTAATAAATTATCGGATTAATTAACCCGTTCAGATTTTTACGACATCCAAACACTTCTTAGTGCTATTGGTAAAACGGTGGTAGGTGAGATTCAAATCTAGTAAACTATGTGTTATGCATAACAGTGCTACCCGTAACATGGTCAGGCACAGCGTTGTTATTGGTTTTCTGAACCCGTTACATTGTATTGTGAAAAAGCAACCAACCAAGAGTTTCAAACCTCTAAGTGAAGAAGCCGCATTAAGGCAGTTCGGCAGGCGATTAAAGCAACTCAGAAAATCAGCGGACATTTCCCAATTCAATTTAGCAATTGAACAGGACATAAATCTTCGTCGTTTAAGCGCGTGGGAGACTGGTTCTGATTTGAAACTTTCAAGTGTTGTAAAAGTTTGCAACGCGCTAGGAATTTCTCTAAAGGAATTTTTTGGCGAAGGGTTCGAGTAGTTTACTATTTCTGGTATTGAACTGACATTAAAGAAATACGAATAGGCAAGACGGTTTTAACACATCACAGTTGCCAGCGTTCTCCTTCACGCTCATGGTTTTTAACACATTGACAGGACTCCCAATTTCCCAATAAAACGCACCAATTGTTAATTGGGTGTAACAAACGTTACGCCCCTGCGTTTTATTACCAGTACGCTGAAAGAATGGATCATCTTATGAATTTATGCGGTCAACATCAACCCAATGTCGAACCCTAAACCGCGCTGCCCATGAGGAACCTGTGAAGAAGAATTCTACGAAAAGTCTCCCCGTAATTGTATCCTAAACTTGAAAACATGATGTCATGTCCGAGAAGTTTTTTGAGGAAGGGAAAAGAAAGTACACGATGTTTCATGTACGCCCTTACAAAGTCAAAGAACTGGCGGCTCTATATCATATCAATCTAAGGACTTTTCAGCGGTGGCTATACCGCATAAGAACCAAGCTAGGAAAGATCGAAGGTCAGTATTTAATGATCGAGCAGGTCGAAGTAATAATCAGTCATTACAAGATGCCCTATTTTATACAGGTCGAAGTTGTAAGCGAAGATCAGGCAGAAAGTAACGGTGATAAAAAAAGATCAGCATAACCCTGAATTCGATTTCAATAATGTTTCAAAAAGGAACCTATCAGTGGCAGGGATAACTACCCGAAAACCTGAGCCTATGCCAACGAAAAGTGTTTGATAGAGTCGTGCAGAATGTGTTGCGCATACGAGCCTTGCAGTCAAAACTGCAAGGCTATTTTTTTGCTTTAATAATTTCTGTTTCAATCATTGAAATCACTACATCAATCTTTGTTGCAAAAACTGCTGTGTGTCCTGTGGTGTTGTTTCGCTCAATTGAAATTCCAATTAACCGTTTTTCATCCTTCCCTCGAAAGTTCCACAAACCGGAACCACTCATCCCTTGCATTCTGGGCGCACGATGCGGAAAAGGATCAGTAGCACTCGTAACCTTCCCATCAAACATTATCGCTATTGTTGTTTCCTTGCGAAATCCAAATTGCCCATAGTCGTAGTCCAGGATTGGTATAGATTGATATGTATAACCAATAGATTTAATCTCATTCTTGTTCCAAACTTTTTCAGTTTTTGTTTGAGGAAATCCCACGGCAAAATATGTTGCTGTATCGGATAATTGATGGTTCAACTCAATTTCATTTTCCTGAATAGGTTTAAATGTGGTCAACAACCCTCTTGAACTTTCTTCATTCAGTTCTAATATCGAAATGTCAATTTTGTCGTCTGCACGATCTTCAGTAGACGGCATCGGGCTGTTGTAAAGTATGCCTCCTAATGTTATTTCCTTGCCATCAGCTATTACAAATGTTTTCGTTGAATACTCAGCAAACACGTGAGCGGCAGTTACAACATAGTATTGATTCTTGTATTGCACAAACACTCCACTCCCTGCCGCACTCACTATTGTCTTTTCGTTGTTTTCAAAAAAACAAATCGTGGACTCCATTGCTGCTTGCAGTCGAGGTCTAAAGATTTTATTCTTTAACTCGTTTACCATTTGAACCGTTTTGGGGTCGTTTTTCATCGCGAGTGCATTTAATTGAAGGAAATAATTAAGGCAAATTACGACAAAGAAGATCAAACTACGCACTCCGCGACAAACTACGACAAACAGCGACACCACCCTTTTTCATCGGCGGAATTTTGTTCTAAGCAAAATGTACCACCATGAAAAATCTAATGACAGGTGAACTAAAAAGCGAGGATGTAGTGCTGACCGCTTGTATCTGGTGCGCTAACCTTGACTTCACAGGACTTGCAGACTACGCGGTGAAAGCAATTATCGGCGGCGTTATCTGGCTTGGCTTCCGCATTGCTGCCGATTACATCACGCGCAAGCTGAACAACCGCAAAAACACTAAATCCGACAAAGAATGAAACTGCCCGCGCTATTACTCATCGGGGGCGGTGCGCTTGCTCTCACAAAATTACTCTCGCTCAAAAAAGCGGGAGACGAACTTTCCATAGTGTTCGGTGAAGTTGCAGTAACACGGATTGAAAGCGGATCGCTTCGCCTTTGGGCAGAAGTATGGTACGACAACTTCACCGGCACACAGCTTCGTTTGCGTCAACCTAGCGTGAAGATATTTCTTACCGACACTACAACCGAAATCGGTCACGCCCTCCCGTCAGACGTTACAACAGACATTCCCGCTCGTGGACGCAACACAGAACCTCAGACAATTCACATGGCAATCCCCTTGTCAAACATTGTCTTCGCGATACCCGCACTAATGGCAGGTGGAAAAGCAAACCGGAAAATTCTCATCCAGATAAAAACAACTGTGAACGGTGTTCCATACACCAATGAAAAGGAGTACACGATATGAGCCGCGTAGGAAACATACAGTTCGGTTCATTGGGTTTGATTTCAACAACCGTAAAACAACTTGACCGTAGTACGCGGTTCGATCACCTGTTCGCTGTTCCTGATTGGGAACAAACCATTATCCGTCGCGCAGGAAAAATCGACGATGTAATTACAGACATAACCAAAGTAGTCTTTGACTACCGCGATCAGACAAAGCAGTTTGCGCCGTATATGCGCGGTACTTCCATTTACGAAACGTGCCGCAATGTTTGGGAGTTCTGGTATCGCAGGGCACACTACAAAGAGGATGCACGCGGGTTAGAGCAATTGCGCACACCTGCACGAAGCTATTGGGAAGGTGCGGGGTTTAATCCTAACCGTGATCCCGACTACGGAATTGACTGTGACGATTTTTCTATCGCCGTTTCTCAAACACTTCTCAATCTCGGAATCCCTTGTCACCTGCGTA
The DNA here is from genome assembly GCA_964447465.1 of uncultured Chryseobacterium sp. Taxonomy (GTDB): domain Bacteria; phylum Bacteroidota; class Bacteroidia; order Palsa-965; family Palsa-965. The sequence continues at coordinate 12,355 of CAYUTR010000008.1, read as the reverse complement.
TCGCGCGGTATGAAGGCAAAGATTATTTCCAACACATCTATGTAACCGTACCCTACGGGAACAAAAAAATATTTATCGACTGCGTACTGGACGCATTCGACACGGAAAAATTTCCAGTGGAAACACAAGACTTTCTAATCATGGATAAGAACAATCTAAACGGTATTGATGTGGCAATACTTTCCGGCATTGAAGATGCCCCGCTAGTTGACATTGTAACAGGTTCAGACTTTCGCGGACTCGAAGGGTTCGCAGGAGACGAAACCAAAGAACTCAACGCAATCTATCAGCACCTTTTGAAAACCCGCAAGGTGGTTGCTGAAAATCCCGAACTGGTCAAAGAAGCCGAACACCCTGATTCACTTTTGAAGATGCTGGATTACGCGATTCGGTATTGGGACACTGACAAGCGCGACGAAGCATTAGCAATTCTCGCGTCACGCGAAGAAGATGGAAACCGTTTACGCGGATTTTCTCCGGGTTCCGATACCAGTGAAAGTGAATTTGAAATACGCGGCTTATCCGGTGGCGGCTATGCCGCTATTGGAAAGATTGGAGGTGAACGGAAATTTTTCACGAAGGTGAAAGAAGCCGTGAAGAAAGCGGGTAACGGTTTGAAAGAAGCGGGTAAAGCCGTTGTCAAGTACAACCCTCTTTCGCTTGCAGCTCGCGGCGGTGTATTGCTTGCGATGAAAACAAACCTGTTCCACATGGCTGCCCATTTGAAATGGGGCTACCTCAGTGAAGCAGAGGCCCGAAACAAAGGTCTAGACATGAACGAATGGGCAAAGTCCCGCGATTCGCTGAAGAACACAGAAGATATGTTCACTGGTGTGTTGCAGGGTGACAAAGAAGCATTGAAAGCTGCAATCCTCAAAGGACGCGCGGGCGATCTCAACAGTGTTGCTCTCGGTTCGCTTGGTGTTGAACCTGTGACAGCAGCAACAACCACAGCGGCAGCAACCGGATTTCTTGCAAAGATCAAGGCGTGGATAAAAGGTATCGACCTGAAAAAAATGTTTAAGAAGGTCGATATGAAAAAATTGACCGCGACTGTTTCAACGGTGATTCAAGCTAAACCCGATTTGCAGAATAAAGACGCGAACGAGTTTCTGCCGGAAGATGATAAATCAAACGAGCGCAATGCAGAAGATGAAGGAATGGGCGTAGCCCTTCCACTGCTAGTCGTTGGTGGATTGGCTGTGTTAATGCTTGCCGGTGGCGACAAAAAATCAAAACCCAACACTGGCTATTCCGGATTTGGCAGCACAGGTAAGTCACGCAAAAAGAAAAAGCAAAAATCGAAGCCGTCGGATTTTGATATGTACTCAATGCCGGCTTTGACAGGGACAGAAGCGCAAGGAACATTTATTCCTGGTCCGCGCAAGAGCAGAAAGAAAAACCAAAAGAAAGGAGCGAAAGGGAAGAAAGGAAAAGTGAAGAAGATGAAACTGTGAGTGGCAGTTTAGCCATGAAGCAAACAAACAATTAAAACGAAAATCAAAATGAAAAGTGTGAAAGAACGTCTGACGAATGCCGAGAACTGGAAACGGGAAGCGATGAACACCGCTTACGTTGCTACGGGGCTTGTTGGTGCAATGTTCGTTGATCGCGGAATACAATGGGCGGTTGAGAAATGGATGCCAAACTACGTGCAGCATGTAGGCTATTTCAAAGCCGGTGCGTCGCTCCTCGGTGGTCTGTTGTTGTCGGTCAGTTCAGACGAGAAAACACCGGAAGGTGATCGTATGCGCTTGGTTGGTTACGGTGTGTCAGGTGCAGGACTGATTAGCGGACTGCGCATGATTCCGGCTGTTGATTCATTCCTTTCCGGTACTCCTGCCCCACCCGCTGTAAGCGGTGTTGAAGGTTTGTTGGGATTATCGTTGGGTGAATTCGGCAGAACGGAAAACATCAAAGAAGTGACCACAAGCGAAGCAGAGGAAAACGAAATTGATCTTCCCGATTTGGGACGTGAAAGGACAGGCGTAAGGATTGAACCGCGCTACGCTCCTTCAAGTGCAGAAGAACAGTGGGAAGAAGTAATTGCGGAAGTCCTCTGATAAACTACCCGTCCCTGACGATAAGTGTTAGGACGGGTGGTTTTCTAACAAGGTTGTGAAGTAAGAACAAGTGAAAAAGTAAAACCTAAAAAAAATGAATGAAGCTGAAATGATTCTGGACAGTGAATTTGGCAACCTGATTGAACTCGCAGGGGTTGACGTTGAAACGTACCAGAGCCTTATGGGGCAGATAAAGAAACTGCCGCCCGCGCAAAAAATCAAGGCTGCGCAAAAACTCGTGAACAGTACGCCGATCACCCTTCAAAAAGGTTCAAGGCAGGAAATGGAAATTCGTTTCGGGCAGCTCCCGAAAGAGATCCGCGACGGTCTTCTGAAAAAGCGTCTGCAACTTGTTGACCAACGCTTTTATGTGGTGAAAGAAATCACCTCGAAAAGCAGTATCGACATGGTGCAGGGAACAGATCAGAAAGCTGTCGGATTGGCGAACTGGTCGTCTGCAAAACTGGAAAAGGATTCGTGGTTTATCGTTACCGCGATCAAAGTCCTGTACGACGTGAATGCAGAAAAGGAAAGTGCAGACTTTGATTTGATCCCTCCATTTATTCGTAACGGAGAGTTTGAACTCGAAGCAGGTGGAAAGAAACTGATTCCTCAACAGGACGCGGAAGTATTTCACACGAAGAACCGCACGGACGTAGAGATCGGTTCTTACAAACTGGAGAATGCGAAGATCATGGAACCACAGGTAGAAATCAAAATGCCGTTCAAGTTTGCAACGGCTGCGGGTGCTACTGCGTGTTGGTTGCGTGTGACATTCATCGGCACAAGTGTGTATCCGTATTGATGGACGAAGGGGACGCGCACTTGAGAATGCGTCGTCCCCTTCTTCGCTGAATAACCCCTCTGTTTAGGAATCAAACGATTGTCAAAAATAGTGAAGAAAGAATCTGCGGGAAAGAAAAAACATCGGGGCAGGGTGGGTATAGGAATGAATGCTGCCCCGATTTTATCCCGAATGGGAAAGGGTAACGCTGATTACCCGCATCAAAAATACTAAAAAAGAAAAGTCATGTTAGGCGACATAAAATATCAACCAATCATCATCACCGTACCCTCATCGGGTAGCACGGTGACGGTCGAAGCAGATACGGATAAGCTGTACGAACGGTGTACAGGAATATTCATCTCGCTCCCGTCGATGGATGCAAGTACTTCAACATTGTCACGCTTGGAAATCGGAGGAAAAGAAATTTTTCCTGACGGTTACGAAGTGAAAATGTTGACTTGCACCGAGGACGTTGCAATAGATCAGAAGTATTACGAACTGAATGAGTGCGCAAAAGGTGCGCGCCTAAAAACGGAATACACGGATTCTACTATTTACGGAACATACCCGTACACAGCGATCCTGTACCTCAGATTACAGAACAAATGAAACGCGGCATCTCAGATACGAAACGCTATGTAGTCAATGTACAGGTTGACACGATCAACGCCATTGTAAAAATTGACCACACGCTACCCGAAGAAATTGAAACGGTCACAGGAGTTTACTTGTCTATTGCCAGACCGCAGAAGCCATTCGCGGGTACTTGTTCACTACGGTTTGCCGAAGGTGCAAGCAATTCGTTTTTGATGCAACGCGTCAACAATGATCCTTTCAGACTTCGCAAGCGCACTTATACACCACTGTGCGAACATATCCCACAAGGCTCAACGCTCAGGGGATTCTATCGCGACAAAAGCGATGTGGATATACCCTACCTGTTCAAAATCTATATCGAATACATACCCCGTCAGTGTCAAACTAAGAAGCCATGAACCAGCAACTAGCATTAGAGTTTGTCCGTCAACGGATGGAGCAAATGGGTGTTAAACGTTACCACTTTGAACTTCTGTTTTTGTACGCGAACAAAATAGCTGATGTGTACAAGCTCTACAATGAATACTGGTATCTGATTGATTGGACGCAGAACGTTACGATCACGTCCGACACAACGATATACAGTAACACCAGTTATGGTGGGCTTATGCTTACAAGTCCACCGGAATTCACAGGTACGGTGCGCATAGAACATGAAGTTAACAGTGCGCCTATCCACTTTATCAGGGTAATAATCTTGGAGTCATGAAAAGTCCACAGGAGTTGATAGACCATGTTGCAACTATTGTGCAACAGAAGTTCGAGAAGAAAATGAAATGCTTTTACACTGTAAAAGTGTTTAAGAACGACGCGACGAATGAACTCATCACGCGCAAAGCTGCCAGTCCTGAATTCTTAGCGGACTTGCAACAGATCATTAGCGTGAACAAACCCGAAACCGTAATTGTCGAACTCTACAAAGGCAGTTCATACAAAGTCAAAACGCCCGAATCAGAATTTTATATCACACTGCAAGGGCGTGAAGTTTCATTCCCTGCTAGAGTAGAATCCGTTTCGGGTTTTGATAACACAATGATGTTTTCAGAAATGCGCCGGAGTTTCGATCAGCAGATGCAGGGCGTCCGCGAACTCACAGGATTGCATTCGTCTCTGACCGTTTCGCAATTGGAATTGAAGTACGCACAGGAAAAAATCAAAGAACTCCAACAGGAACTAAAGGATTCGGAAGAATATATAGAGCAGTTGGAAAAAGGCGCACGGTCGCGTCCGCAGCTTGGGGGCGTAGGCGGTATAAACCTTGTCGAACTCGGGAGCCACATGCTTGAAGGAGTACTTAGAAGAAATCCTGGGCTGCTCGCAGGAATCGCGGGAGTGGATGCAGACAAGGTTAAAGATTTGTTTTCAGAACCAAAGGCATTACCACCCGCACAACAACAAACCGGAAGCGCAACCGCCACAGTAACACCACAATCGGAACAATTAACAGAGCGCGAAAAGGTTCGTGCGCAGATCGTCGAGGAGATCGCGGGCTATTTACGCCAACTGCCGGACGCGCATTTAAGAATCGTGTATGAGTTCGCGTGTGCATTGGGCAAAGACGAGGCACTGTTTGCACAACTCAAAGACCTCATACCACCACAGGAAAATTCACAGAGTAATAATCAGTGAAAGAGAAAAGCGATGCTATACAACATAACCATAAGCGGTGTAAGAGCGCAGAACGAACAAGAGGCAGAACAGTTAGCCGCCAGCTTTCAGGTGATCGCTAACACCCTGTCAGTGCAGGATGTGATAGAGCTTGCAAAACTGTTGAAAGAGAAACCGGGAATTGTGCAGAAAGCGAAACAGTTCCGCAACATACTATAATCATGTTACAGGCATTAATAGCATCGGGCGTACTTAAACAACTACTTAAATGGGTTGCAATTGGTACAGGTATTTATGTCGTGTACAAATACCTCGCGAATAAAAAAGAGGAACACGACTATATGAAAAACGATAAAGACGCGGCTGCAAGTCTCGAAACGGGACAGGCTGTATCGCTCCGCATCGCAATGAATCCTTCGGGCAATACTTCACTGTTTGATGTGGACGGCACAAACCGCACCGCCATTTTGAACATAGCGCGTGAAATCAAAAACCTACAAGGTGTGATAGACGCATACAACAAACGCTTTAGCGGTTCATTGCTCCATCACTTGGAACTAGAATTGGGTGCAGAAGATTATCAAAAGTTTCTTGCGCTCTCAGGTGGTGCGTCGAATTCAACCGTCGATTATCAGTCGGTGAAAAACGGTGTCAAGGCAAATTGCTTTGTGCGCACAAGTAAACAGGCGAACGCGCGGAGTTCACCTAAGAAGCCGGGATTCTTTGAGAAAGACAACGTGCTTAAACTATTTCAGCCACTTAGTATTATCGGCAGCACTACGGGTAAGACTGACTACGACACAGATAACGATATAATTTTTGTCGAAGTCAGAATGACTAACAAGCGCAATATGCAGGTGAAATTTTGGGTCGCGAAAAGTCAGATTGAAATTATTGCTAATGAAGAAATCAAAAGGCGACGGCTTGCAGGCGAAAAGTTCGTAGTTGAGCAGCTTGACGGATTGGGGTCGTTACCAAAACCAGAACTGGCTACGCTTCGCGCGGGTACGATCATCTACGGTGAAGATTTTAAGCCAGTGGATAAAGTGCGCGACCGGATGAGTTTAGGCGTACCCAATATGTTCGCCAAGATCGGCGATATAACGCTTGTCCGTTTTATCACTGCTGACGATTGTCGCCGTTGGGTGAACGTGAAAGACGTCTTTATGTTCCTTCCTAAAACTGCGTGATCATGAGAACCCTGTTTGAAGAATTCCCAACACTGCTAGGTCTTGCCGGAACACACGAGATTTTAGGATTTGGTGGCGTCACCGAAGCGGATAAAAACGAATACGTAGCAAAGTTCTATCCTCCTGCGGAAACAGCCGGAAAGAAATTCAATATGAACCCCGTTGTAATCCTTGCGCAAGGTGCAATGGAAAGCGCGTGGGGCACTTCGTACATGGCAAAGAACATTTTTAATTTCTTCGGCATTACTGCGGGTGGTAGTCCCAATGAATACTGGAACGGGGATTTTTATGTTTCAAAATCTTCTGGTCTGAAATTCCGCAAGTACAAAAGCGTACTTGATTGCTTTTACGACTTTGCACGTTTAATTTCTAGTGCATCGTATTACAAAGCTGCACACGCAGTTTCATTTTCGATTGCCGACTATGCACGGGAGATTTCCAATAGTCCTTATGCAGAACAAGACCCAAAGAGTCGTGCGATCTATCGCAAAGCGGTTGTAAGTAACGCAGCGTACATCCTGAAAGTTCGCGGACAAGTAACCGCGTCGGCAGCACTTACAAATGAAGCAAACAAGATTACCATTCCCGCCACCGGTGAAGCTGCACCACCAGTAACAACGCCTACAACCAAACCCGCAGCACCTAGCACTGAAAACAAAACGGAAAGTTCGGGCAGCACAGGGCTGTTCGTCGGATTAACGGTTGCAGCGGCAGCCGCGCTAATGCTATTCTCATTTCCATCAACAAACAAAAAACTTTCAACATGAATGCTCAAGGAATTATAACGGCGTACCTTAATTTTTCAGGTGTACGTTCCGCATTGGAGATTAAAATCCTGTTAGACCATGCCAATAGATGCACAGTTCGATCCGGCTCAGGTGTCCAACAGGCATTATCACACATTAAAGTAAAATTGACACAGGCACATATTGCGGCATTGAGTCAACCCAGCAAATCGCTCGACCTGCAAATTGACACATCGAAATTCTTCACTGACGAACAGCTTGGAAAATTCCGCGATCATGGAGACGTGCCGCACGGTGGACGTCAGGATGAATACTGGAATCAACGTAGTCACCGTCCGGAAATACAATTTGATCCAAAGAACCAGGACGTCCGTAAAGGTCCCGCATTGCATCCTAATCTAAGTTTAGATAGCGAACGATCGGTCCTTGAATACTTCGGTGTACGTGCCGTAGAATATGGTCAGTGGCTTACTCAGCAAGACCGCGTAAATTATCTTGCAGGATGTGCCTTAGCGATGCACGATTTGGCAACTGTATTGAACTTCCATCCGAAGCAGATCGGTTTATACGATTTGTTATCGGTTGCGTTTGGTGCGCGTGGACGCGGTAAAGCTCTCGCACACTTTGAACCAGATACGTTCGCTGTGAACCTGACAAGATTTGAACGTCCCGAGAAGGTGAACGAACGTAGACACACCTTTAACCGTTCTGCACTGATGCACTTTAGCGGTGGCGTGGGATCATTCTGTCACGAGTACGGACACGCACTGGATTATTACGCCGGACGCTTCCTAGAACCTGCACCCGCGAACATCACGGGCAGGGATCGCAAAAAATGGGCTTCACTTTCCAATCACACTTCGGTGCGCGTTCATCCTGACCTAGAGTTGATGAAGAAAAACACACTGCGCGCAAAGATGGAACGCCTGTTAAATAAAATCATTTGGAAAAGCCCCGGTGAGCATTCATCGTATTACGAGCGGATTATTATTCAGACACAGGCTTACTCAAAGAATACAGACTACTGGATTCGTCGCAATGAGATTTTTGCAAGGGCTTTCGAGGTTTATATTGCCAGTAAGATGCACCAAAAGGGATGGTTCAATACATTCCTTCACCGCTTCAAGTACAACAGTCCAATGTACATGACGGGCGCGGAATTCAAAACAGTAGAAAAGGATTTTGACGCGCTTATTGTAGGACTGCGCACCGTGATCAAACATGGCGTAGGAAGGTTTGAGAAACTTCCGGTATATCAGAAAATGGTAGCCGCGAGGAAATCACGGAAGAAAAGATAAAATCAATAAGTATACCCAACCCGCTCGGATTAATTTTCGAGCGGGTTTGCTATTTGTAACGGTGTCGGACTGAAGACGGGGTATATTTGGAATTGAAAACTAACTTCAACCTATCCCTATGAACCCGCAAGTCAAAACCTCAATGGCTGAATACTTCACGATGTCAATATCAAGAGACGAAACTGTGCTACCACTTCAAGACGGCTTGGTTACTCAGTTCGACGAACTTGTTTTAGAAGCAATGAAGTTTTTACGCGGCAACCCTATTGACTTCGTGCTTTTTATTACACGAAAATCATCTACGGAAGTAGCTGTTACTTCAGAACATTCATTGGCAGGATACATGGATGCCATTAGATATGAAGAATATGCCACCTACATTGATCCAAGTAAAATAGGTATCACTCATGAAATTCATGTGCCGAAAGAACCTGTAATCATTTCGATGTACATCAAACCTCGTAAAGCTGACTACAACGGCGAAGCCCAGATCACATTATACGCTAGGTTGAAGAAAGGTTCACGACGACCAAAACCCGATAAATGATAATTTGATTGTACGCTTAACGAGATGGATATCCACCTGGTCAAAGTCTCGATCAACCTGCAGGGCCGCCGGCTTCATTTGCCCGTATTCTCAACTGGCAGATCCCGCGCAGTTGACTAAACTTTTCATTCTCTTCAATTACCGAAAGGTGAAATAGCAAATGTCTATTTCACCTTTTCTCATTTGTACCCTGCCAAAAGGTCAAATAGAGGTTGTCTATTTCACCTTTTGCATGAGTTACCCCGTCAAAAGGTGAAATAGAAACCGGAAAAAGTCGGATGCGGGATAAATAGCCCTTCAAAAGGTTGCGTGACGGTTACGAAGCGGTTAAATACTGGTCGCGTGGTGGTGATTTGGTGGTTACGTGATGGTGATATACCTGAACAGTCCACGTCTGGTTATGGATTTTGTGTGCAACGCGCACGGAAAATAACACGCACATCACTGCGAAATAACTACTGTTAAAAAGCGTTTTCATTAGAACATTCTAATAGTGCAAGCGTATAATCATTTAGTAACCTCTTAATGTGCAAGGATGAAAAGTGCAGCGGAATTTTTCGATACTGCTACTATTGAAAAAGCAGAACAGCTAACAGATTTCCTAGAGAGTGAAACGCCTTTCACGGTAAAGGACGCGGAAGTTTCAAGTCACAATATTCATTATTGGATAAAACAAGGTCTGTTTCCTGATAAGGGCGAAAGTTGGGCGATCAAAATGAATTTTTTGGAATTCGTGTGGCTGCGGATACTTTCAGAGTTACGCACGTTAGGAGCAAAAGATAAGACACTCTCCCCGCTTTACACGTCACTGGTAAAAACCATTGACAATTACGCGTTGTACAAACGCCTTGCAGCAAATCCGATTTTCATTGAGCAGTTGCAAATCCCTGAACCGGAGAAAAAGAAACTGCGCGAACTTGTTTTATCAGGTAAATGGGAACAACAAGCGAAACTGGAAAAGGAATTTTCTGCGTTGTTGTTACTGATTGCGGAAACCATTGCCAAACGTTCATTTGTTAGCATTGCCGTTTTCCCGTCCGGTGAATATTTACCGATAGTAGATAGCACTATGCACCTGATCCCGACCGAAACCATGTTTCGACTCAAAACAGAAACGCACGTTGTTGTTTCAATTACCAAAATACTTACGTCCGTATTAGGAAATGAACGGTTCACTTCTATAATTCCTTCGCTTAATTATTTTCCACCCGATCAATTAAACCTGTTAGAACTGATAACGAGCGGGGAATACGATTCGATTAAGATTCGCTTTTCAAATAAGCGGATGGATGTTATCGAACTGGAAAAACATGAGGACGTTCACAAAAGACTGGTAGATATTTTATCCGAAAATAAATTCCAAAGTATAGCAGTATCGCAACAACACGGGAAAATATCCCGCATCATAAGCACGGTCAAGATCAAAGTTCCGTAAACTCATTTTACCTCTGAAAATTCAAGTCATGTCATTGTCTAGTCACCGAAAAAAGCATCTGTCATTTGTGGTCTTGACCATGTTACACACTTTTTTATTTGGTGAAAAAATGCCAGGATTTTTCCTGCGGGAACAGTTTAATGCACTGGAATGCAAAGCGGTAAACGGAGCGGCTTTGAACTATCCGAACGTATTCGTAAATTATAGTAAACACGAAAAAACGAGTGAGCAAATTACCCATGAAATACAGAGGCTTTACCGCCCTGAAAAAGCACGACGCAAAGGTTCGCAATAGACGACCGACGCGTTACGGAATTTTTAATGTCAACCAAAAAAGAGGTAACACCTGAAAACTTAAAAACATTTAACGGGTTAGAAAACTTAACCGACGAACAAGCCAACGAATTGCATAACCAGTTAGATCGTTATGCAACCTTACTTGCGAAAATATTTATCAGAGAAACCACCGAACAACAAAACAGCAATGAACACACAAGTTAATTCCACCGTCACGCCATTTTTTCAGTTTGCAAAAAAGCAAGAGGTAAAAACAAACCTACGGACGGACGCGATTATTTACACCCGCGTATCTTCGAGGGAACAGGCTGATAACAACTCACTGGATATACAGGAACGTGAATGTTTGCTGTATGCACAGAAGAAAGGGTTAACGGTGGTAGAGTCTTTTGGCGGCACGTATGAAAGTGCGCAAACCGACGAACGCAAACAGTTCGGGGAAATGCTCAAATATGTAAAGCGTCGAAGGGTGTCAACTATTATCGTTTACTCACTAGATCGCTTTTCCCGTTCGGGAGATAACGCTATATGGCTAACGCGTCAACTACGTAATTCGGGGATTGCCCTGTTATCAGTTACGCAGCCCGTAGATACTAATAACCCATCGGGCGTAATGATGCAAAATATCCTACTGTTGTTCGCACAGCACGATAACGATCAGCGTAGAATGAAAACTATTGGCGGTATGCAGGAACGTTTGCGTAAAGGTGAATGGTGCGGACAAGCCCCAATGGGCTATAAGAACGTTACAGTTAACGGAGTAAAGACCGTTATACCGGATGAAAGAACCGCGCCCCTTGTTCGCAAGATTTTCCAGTGGAAAGCAAAACAGGAAATGTCGGACGTGGAAATTGCAAAGCGTCTAAAAGCTGCGGGGTGGGAAGTTGGTTACAGGCGTATCAGTGAAATGTTATCGAATCCGTTCTACTGCGGAATCATGGTAAGTTCTGTTATACCAAATGAAGCTATCGAAGGGAAATACGAGGCGTTAATATCCCGCGAATTGTTTTTGAAAGTGAACAAGGCAAAAGAGAAAAACCATAGCGGCTACAAATGGGATAGAGAACATCAGGAAATGCCGCTACGTTCATTCGTGCGTTGTGCTGAATGCGGAACAGGGTACGCGGGGTATGTCGTTAAACGGAAGGGCTTGTATTACTACAAATGCAATCGGAAGGGTTGTAAGTGCAACCGGAGTGCAAAAGTGATGCACGATCAATTTGCAGACGTGTTGAACTTATTTAGAGTGCCTGAGAATTTACGTGAACCATTAGCGATTAAGTTCCGCGAAAAATTGCACGAACTAACCGCACAGAACAGCGAACTAACAGCACAGTACCGCCACCAGTTAACGGAGGTGAACGGGAAACTAGAAACCCTCTCAGAACGGTTTGCATTGGGTCAGATCACACCGGAAATTTACCAACGGTACGTAGAGAAGTACAACAACGAAGCCGCTGCAATTCAGGGCTTACTATTGCAAACGTCTGTTGATTTATCGAACCTTGAAAAACGCGCAGATGCTTTATTGGAAAAGGCTGCAAACCCCGCTGAATTGTGGCGTTCTGAGGACTATTCCGGTAAGTCTGAAATACAAAAAATGGTGTTCCCCGAAGGAATTAGGTACGATCACAAAAAAGGACAATATCGTACCACGCGGGTTCATGCGGGGTTCGCACTAATTGCCTTATTTACAGAGGGGATGGGAGAAAAAAGAAGCGGACTAATCATCGAAGGTGATGAAAAGTCCGCTTTGGTAGCGGGGACAGGACTCGAACCTATGACCT
>CAYUTR010000007.1:0-43135 GCA_964447465.1 uncultured Chryseobacterium sp. | reverse complement strand
GTAATCTGCGACTTGTCGGAATTGCTGAGGATCATTCTCATCAGTTTCGCAAACTTGTTCAGGTATTTTCCTGCGTCGCCCGTTTTGTTCGTGAGAATGAAATGCTGAATCGAGTTCAGCGAGTTGAACATGAAATGCGGATTCATCTGCGCACGCAATGCTTTCAGCTCGTTACCGGCAAGTGCAACACGAACTTCAGATTCACGTCGCTCGCGGTCTTTTATCTGTCGTATACGCGTGAAAATGGTAATGAGCAACATTGCAACCGCAGCAGCAGAGATCACCAGCCAGAACCAGGATTTTTTCCAGAACGGTGTTGCAATCGTGAATGTGAATGTTGCTGGATCGTTATTCCACAATCCTTCGTTGTTGCAGCTGATTACTTTGAACGTATATGTGCCCGATGGAATATTCGGATAGCGCGCAATGCGTTCGTGCGTCGGTGGAGAATAATCTGGTTCGAATCCTTCCAGCTGGTAACGGTACTGCACTTTAGATGGATTCGCGAAACAGATGCCGACATATTCAAACGCCAGACTGTTCTCATCGTAGTTCAGCTGCGCACCTTGTGGAAGCAATGTGTCGACATAGAAAAGCGAAATTCCGGTGATGTTGGTTTTGGTGTAGTATGGATTGGAGCGATACTCCGTCGGACTATAACGTAGCAAACCATTCACCGTACCAAACCACATCGTGCCATCGTCTTCTTCGTAGATTCCATTCGTGTTACACTCCACGCCGGTGAATCCTTCTTCTTTTCCGAAGGTGTAAATATTTTTCTTCTGCGCATTGGTGTAAGCAATGATGTCGAACTTGTTTACACCCTGGTTTGTGCCGATCCACAAAAAATCTTTTTTACGATCAATACTCATCGTGTACACGAGATCGGAATTCAATCCATGCTGTTCACGAATGCTGTCGATGCTGCCTGCTGCAGTTTTGATAAACACACCATCCAGAGAAGCGAAATACACGTTGCCGGGACGATCTTCACAGATTCCGAAATAAGAATCGCCGGAAAATCCAAGCTCGTGATCCATGCGTTTGAACATTCCGTTCTCAAAAAGAAAAAGTCCGCCGAGATAAGTTCCGATCCACAATTGACCTTTACTGTCTTCCATCATGCACCAGACATCAGGTTTGTTGCCCGTGCTCTGAATGTAATACGGTGTGAACTTCCAGTCTTCGATTTTTGTGATGCCGGTATTTCCACCAACCCATAGCACACCTTTGTTGTCGCGATAGATGACGTTCACGCTGTCGTTGTTCAGTCCGTCTTTGGTGGTGTACACTTTGTGGACTTTCTCATCGACAAAGTGAACGAGCCCGTTTGTAGTCCCCACAAGTACGCTTCCATCTTCGAGCGTAAATACTGCATTCGTTTTGTCGGACGGCATTCCGTCTTTCTTGGAATAACCCGTGAATGTTTTTCCATCGTAACGGAACACACCTTTTTCATCGGAACAGAACCACATGCAACCATCATCATCTTCTGTAATTCCGAAAATGAAATTGCCGAGCAATCCATCGCGCACACCAAAGCTTATAAATCCTTTTCCACGGAAACGGTAAAGTCCCGATGCGGTTCCGACCCACACGTTATTTTCATAATCGTTGTAAACGCTGATTACTTTCTCTGCGTTGATATCGTCGGAAATACGGATGTGTTCGAATTTTGTACCGTCGAAAGAATACAATCCGTTCTGCGCACCGATCCACAGTTCTCCGCTGATATCAGTAACCATCGAGTTGATCAACGGAACTGCAGTTTCATTCGGCGGAATGAATTGGCGAAACACGCCGTTTTCGAGGATGAATAATCCGTCGGTTGTTCCCGCAACTATTCTTCCGAGTTTGTCTTTGTTGACTGCACGAACATCGTTTTCGTAAAAAGTAGGAAAGCGTTGTGCCGTGAATTTTCCGCCAGAGAATTCATACACACCTTCTGTTGTGCCGATCCAGATTCTTCCGCTGTTTGGCTCGAGGAAGAAGCAGAGAATAGAGAGCTCCGGAAAATTCGGATCAACTATCAGCGTCTCGAATTTGTTGTTGGAAAACCGTGCTAAGCCGCGATCGGTTCCGATGTACAGATTGTTGCGTTCATCGCGCAAAAGACAATTGATGTAATCAGAAGGCAATCCGTCTTTGGTGGTGTACGTTGTAAAGACTTCTTCTTTTAGTGTAGCCAATCCTTCGATCGTTCCAACCCACAGTGTGTTGTTCTCAAATTCAGTGATGGCATTTACCCAGTGATTCGGCAAACCATTCAGCGGAGAATAATTCTGAAATTTCAGGCCGTCGAATTTGCTGAGTCCGCCATACGCACCTGTCCAGAGATAACCGTGTGCATCCTGGAAAATGGTGAACACCTGAACGAACGGCATTCCGTCATCAACAGAATAATTGCGGAAGTGATACGACTGCGCCGAAAGTCGCGATGCGTTGCAGCAAAGAAATAGTGACAAGAAGAGGAAACACTTTCGCAGCGCGGTTCCGGGCATGGAACTAAGTTAGGGGTTCCGTTGGAAAAGGAGGGTGGTGGCTGATGTGGGTTTGTGAGTGGTGGGATCTGCTGCTGGTTTGTACATTCAAGGGCAACAGTACCACACAAGCTACGAGTCAATCACTGTGTCGGGATTGGGATCCCGACACCACAAAAAACCGGGGTCCGGCCCAACATCCCCTTTGAAACCGGACCCACGGAGGATCGCATGAATTTCCAATACGTTACAAACGTAGATCGGCGCTTGTCAAGGAGAAAATCACTTACACCGTGAAATGAACACTTCCAGAACACTGTTTGTGCCTGTAACGTATTGAAAAACAGGACTGAGTACTCATAAAAAGTCCGACAAATCTGTGATAACCACGTATGGCCTCGAATTTACATGTCCAAACGTCAATGTGCACAAGTTGGACATGTTGTCGTAAGCACTTGTATTGCTTACCTTGAATGTGCTTAAAAATGACAACACAAATGATTTCTCCAATAGGAATATCTGCAATTTTGATTCACCTGAACAATCGGGCGGGATTACTATTGCCGTTGGAGATGCTTAAAATAGACCCTCAAACTTGCTTTATTTTTAAACATGTCAGGCAAATCATCCGACCAGCTTCACAAGCTCATTCATTCTCTGAATAAACAGGAGAAAAGGCACTTCAAGATCTTCGCCGGTCGCCATACAATAGGTGATCAGAATAACTACGTGGTGCTGTTCGACGCGGTGGAGCGCATGAAAGAATACGATGAAGAAGCGATCCTGAAAAAATTCAGCAAAGAACTTTTCATCAACAACTTCAGCATCACGAAAGGAAGATTGTATGAAACAATTCTGCGTAGCCTCGATGTGTTTCATCACAACTCATCTGTTGATGCGCAATTGTGGAAGGAATTGCATTACGCGGAAATTCTTTACAAGAAAACCTTGTACGAGCAATGCGCGAAACGATTGAAGAGTGCGCGCAAGCTTGCGGAGAAATATGAAAAGTATTCTGTGCTTGTGCAGATTCATTCGCTTGAAAAGACGTTGGTTGAGAAAGACAGTTATGCCGGGATGAGTGAAGAACACATTATGGAAATTCTGCACGAAGACCAGCAGATTGCAGATCACATGAACACGTACAACGATCTGTGGAATGTGAAGAGTCGTTTGTTCATGATGCTGAATACAAAAGGTCCGGCACGTGGTGCAGAACAGTTTGCTGAATTCAAGAAACTGATTGATGCAACGCTTGGAAGTAAATCGCCGGAAAATCTGACGGTTTGGTCGCGGTTTATGTATCATCATACGTACAGTGCGTACTACTTCGCGATTTCCGATGCAGAGAATTGTCATTTTCACCTGGATGCAAACGTTACGCTCATCGAAGCGAACACTGAAATATTCAGCGATGAACCGAATGTGTATTTCGGAGTGCTCACGAATTTGATTTATGTGTGCAGCAAACTCAAGCGGTACAAAGAAGTGTTGCTGAATCTAAACAAGCTGCGCGCACTTCCGGAAAAACTCGACACAGCGCGAAATGAAGATCTCGAGATGAAATTGTTTGCGAGTGCGTATAGCCTGGAGTTGACGTTGTACAATTCAATTGGAAGATTCGACAGCGCAGTGGCTCTCGTTCCGAAAATTGCAGAAGGACTCGAGCGATTCGACGGACGCATCAGCAAATTGCGTGAAGCGCATTTCTGTATCAGCTGTGCGGTTGCTTTGTACGGCGATGGAAAATTGCAGCAGTCGTTGCGGTGGACATCACGTTTGCTCAACGACACTTCCATTGGTAAAAACGAATGGATCTTCGCAGTTGCACAAGTGTTCTCATTGATTCTGCATATAGAACTCGATCACCGCGATCTGATTCCATATACTGCGCGATCAGTGCAACGCTATCTCAAAACGCGTAACAGATCGTTCCAGTTTGAAAATGTGTTTCTGAAATTCACCGAGAAAGTTGCGAAGACGGCCGACAATTCAGAAATGCAACCGTTATATGAAGAACTCAACAAACAGCTGATCGAACTCGAGCAGGACAATTTTGAAAAAACTGCATTTGAGTATTTTGATTTTGCAGCATGGGCACAAGCGAAAGTTTCCGGAAGAAATTTCAGAGAGTTGATAGAAGAGAAAGCGGGAGTGACGGAGGAGCTCGGTTAATCAATGCGCAATTTTCAATACGCAATGCGCAGTCTTAGGACGAACTGTTTCCTGCGCATTGATCATTACAATTCGAAAATGCGTTTTTGAAATTTCCTACTGAATCCGGGTGATGACGAGGTGTGCGGAGACCGGGCGTGTTCCTCCCGCTAGTGGAGTAACCGTTAATGCAGTAGAGTTACCTGCGGGATTTCTCACGGTCAGAATTGAGTTTACAACTGTGGTCTGAACGATAGCCATTCCCACAATCTCGCTCGTTCCAGTTGCCCGCCCAACAACGGTATAGGCAAGGTCGGCGCCATTGAGGGTTAGGATTAACTGTCCCGCCTCATCGATGCTCACCTGAAAGAAGACGCTATAAACCCCGATGTCGGTGAGATTAAACGCGTCTGCTCCTATTCTTGAAATAGATGGACCGCTAGTAGGACCGTCTTGTGGAAAATCTACGTCGCCACCAATAGCTACGGTTGCGGCATTATCAGGAAACATGAGGGCGTAGAAATCTGCAAAGGCTAACACGCCTCCTTGCGCACCAGTAGGACCGACTGCACCTTGCGGACCAGTCGCACCATTTGTTCCGTTCGTACCCGCAGCACCTGTTGGTCCCGGGACTCCTGTTGTGCCAATAGCACCTGTTGGACCGGGATCTCCACTCGGACCTTGCGCACCAGTTGCACCAACTGCTCCATTTGCACCTGCAGGACCAGTTGGACCAATAGGGCCGGGAGTAGAACTTCCTGA
Source organism: uncultured Chryseobacterium sp. (assembly GCA_964447465.1). Lineage (GTDB taxonomy): Bacteria > Bacteroidota > Bacteroidia > Palsa-965 > Palsa-965. Next base: position 37,739 of record CAYUTR010000007.1, on the reverse strand, counting down.
TGTCTCCGCATAAATTGCATACGGCACAGAAAGAAATTGCGAAGTCCCCATTGATGTCAATCCACTTCCGAAGTCGACACTTACTTCGAGAAATTCATCACCTGTTCCAAACATGTTTGCAGAAAGAGGAGTGATTGATCCGATGCTGAGCGAGAACAAACCGAATTGATTTGTAACTACACCACTGTGTGTTTCGGTATAAATGATTGTTCCGGTCGGAGTTACATCATGTATATCAAATTGCACGGTGATTGTTCCGTTGGCAATTGGAGCGCCTGCTGCATCGCGGGCAACGCCTTGATATTTGATTTGCTGTGGAGCTTGTGCGAATGCAGTTGCTGCGAACAGAACAAGCATAAAAGTGAAAAACTGTTTCATGTGGTTAACTGTTTTTATTAATCTTAAAAGTTGATGTTTCTGTTCCGTCGGCTTTGCGCACAGTAATGAAGTAAACTCCATCAGCGAAATCGTAAAGCGAAACAGATGTACGTGAAGAAGGTGTTGCTGTAAACTGAACCGCAGTTACATTTTGTCCGAGCGTGTTGAATACTTCAATCACGTAAAGACCGCTGGAGTTGTCGCCAAACTGAATGTTGACAATATCGTTAGTCGGATTTGGAAACGCGTCGGCATTCACAGGAGTTTGTCCGGGTGCAACAGCAGTTCCGAAATCCCATGGTTGTTGAAATCCTTGCGTGAGAATGTTGTTTGCAGAAGTGTAGGTTTCTCCCATTGGCTCACCCAATGTCCATGAAATAGATCCTGAAGCATTCGAATAAAAATCTCCGGCGGATGCGATAACATCAGGGGACACTGATTGTGCTTGCGTGTAACCGCAAAAAGAAATTACGGCCCCAAGAACGAGGATTGATTTTTTAATCATTGTGTAAGGGTTTACAGCGTTAACTGCGCAAATGTATGTGGAAATACAAGCCGCACACAGGCGAATGCACGGAATTATTCACGTAGTTCTACGCAAATTCCGGAACGATGTGTATGAAGGTGGGTGATGTATGGCCATAAAAAAACCGCGAAGAATTTCTTCGCGGTTTTTTCTGAAATAGTTGTTAATGATCTAACGCAAATAACCCATTATTGTCTGTTGTCCATTAGTAAAAGATATAGTCGTTCCTGCAGGGAAGAAATATGGCGCAGGCATGGACATCCAAATTGCTCCGGCTGATGGAAAATTCGAAGTAAACGGCATTGCGAAAGCAACCCCATTTGCAGAAAATGTCATAGTACCGGGTGAAAACATGGAAGTAATAACCAGCGTTTTGCCGGCCGGAACAACATAGACTCCTGAGGCCGCATTGTGCACTACCGGAGTATATGTTGGATCTGCGTCCACCAGAAATCCATTAAAATTACACCCACCTCCTGAAAATGATACATTCACTCCAGCGGCAACAATAATAGGCAAGCTTAGGCCAATCCGGTCCTGATTGGTTGCTCCCTGAAAGACTAATAAGCCATTAAGCAATAAGTTGCCTCCAACTGAATGGAAACTGGTGATGTAAAGTACTTTTCCACCTGGAACCACATAAGGCACGTTAGAGTTAATTGCAACAAAATTCACCAATGCGTGCGGGAATGTCAGGTTGCTTGAACTAGCACCTACAGCTCCTGTTGCACCTACAGCTCCTGTTGCACCTACCGCACCCGTTGCACCTACAGCACCGTCAGGTCCAATAGGACCTACCGCACCAGCAACACCAGCAGGACCTTGCGGACCAACTGCGCCTGTTACGCCGTCAGCACCGTCAGCACCAGCAGCACCAGCAGGACCTTGCGGACCAGCTGCACCTGTTGCACCGTCAGCACCAGCAGGACCTTGCGGACCAGCTGCACCTGTTGCACCGTCAGGACCTTGTGGACCAGCAACACCTTGAACACCTTGCGCACCAGTAGCACCGTTAGCACCAGCAGGACCTTGAGGACCAACTGCGCCTGTTGCACCGTCAGCACCAGCAGGACCTTGCGGACCCGCAACACCTTGAACACCTTGCGCACCAGTAGCACCGTTAGCACCAGCTGGACCTTGAGGACCGGCAACACCTTGAATTCCTTGAGGACCAGTAGGACCATCATTACCGATTGGACCTTGAGCTCCAACTGCACCTTGTGGTCCAGTTACACCCTGAATTCCTTGCGGGCCAGTAGGACCATCGTTACCGATTGGACCTTGAGCTCCAACTGCACCTTGTGGTCCAGTTACACCCTGAATTCCTTGCGGACCAGTAGGACCATCGTTACCGATTGGACCTTGAGCACCAGTTGCACCAACTAAACCTTGCGGACCAGTAGGACCATCGTTACCGATTGGACCTTGAACACCAGTTGCACCAGCAACACCTTGCGGACCAGTTGGACCATCGTTGCCAATAGGACCTTGTGCACCTGTTGCACCCGGATCACCTGAAGGACCCTGTGCACCAGTCGCACCAGGATCTCCACTAGGACCTTGCGGACCTGTTGGACCAGGAGTTGAACTGCCAGAAGTTTCTGCATACAATGCGTATGGTACAGAAAGGAACTGTGAAGTTCCCATTGAAGTTAATCCTGAACCGAAGTCAACACTTACTTCGAGAAATTCATCTCCTGTTCCAAACAAGTTTGCAGGAAACGGAGTGATTGAACCAATGCTGATTGAGAACAAACCGAATTGGTTCGTTGTAACACCAGCATGAGTTTCAGTGTAGATGATTGTTCCAACTGGAGTCACATCATGCACATCAAATTGCACGGTGATTGTTCCGTTGGCGATTACTGCACCTGCGGCATCGCGAGCGACACCCTGATACTTGATTTGTTGCGGAGCTTGTGCAAATGCACTTGCTGCAATCAACACAAGTATAAAAGAGAAAAACTGTTTCATATAATTGTTTTGAGTTAGCTGTTTTTATTGATTTTGAATGTGGAAGTTTCTGGTCCATCTACTTTGCGTACAGTGATGAAATAAATTCCGTCGCTGTAGTTGAAAAGAGAAACAGTTGTTCGTGCCGATGGTGAAGCGGTGTACTGCGTTGCACTCAGCATTTGTCCGAGCGTGTTGTACACTTCAATCACATAAAGTCCGTTCGAGTTGTTGCCAAACTGAATATTGACAACGTCGTTGGTTGGATTTGGAAACAGATCTGCATTCACCGGAGATAATCCTGGAGTTACAGAAGTTCCAAAATCCCATGGCTGTTGAAAGCCTTGCGTAAGAATGTTGTTTGCAGAAGTGTAAGTTTCGCCCATTGGTTCTCCCAATGTCCACGAAATCGATCCGCTTGCGTTCGAATAAAAATCTCCTGCTGTTGCAATAACATCAGGGGAAATTGATTGCGCAAAAACGGATTTACAAATGCAAAAAACACTCCCTAGAATCAGGATTGTTCTTTTGTTCATTAGTAATTAGGTATCAGCGTTAATTGGCGGCAAAGCTAGAAGGAAATTTCACTTGACAGCAAATGCCAAAGAGGAAATCAAGAAAAATCCCAACGGCAAATTTGGTCGATCAGAATCAGATGTTGAGCGAAGAAAACTCAACTTATCGATATTAGTTCTTACTGAACGAATCCCAACCCTGCGCTTTGATTTCGTGACTCGTGTTGGATTTCGAAATCAGATTTACTCCGGCATTTTTATCAGTCATGTAGCCGATCACGGTGATGTCGGGATTGCCTTTGATTTTTTCGAAATCATCGGCGTTGATGGTGAAGAGCAATTCGTAATCTTCCCCTCCGTTGAGTGCTGCAGTTGTTGGATCCATTCCGAATCCGCGTGCACGATCGTACGTCATCGGATCAATAGGAATTTTTTCTTCGTACACCTGCGCACCTAATCCCGATTGCGTGCAGATGTGCATGAGCTCTGATGCGAGTCCGTCAGAAATGTCAATCATTGATGTTGGCTGCAGTCCAAGTTGTTCAAACAGAATCGGCATGTCAATTCGTGCTTCTGGTTTCAGCTGACGTTCGAGAATGTAATCGTTGCCTTCGAGTTCCGGTTGTGCGCCGGGATGATCTTTGAACACTTCTTTCTCGCGTTGCAAGAGCATCAATCCCATGTATGCACCACCGAGATCACCGGTAACACAAAGCAGATCTTTTTCTTTCGCACCATTCCGGTAAGCGATTTTATCTTTTTTTCCTTCACCGATAATGGTTGCGGAAACAGTCAATCCGGAAACAGAAGAAGTGGTGTCGCCACCAACAAGATCGACCTGGTAACGTTCACAGGCGAGTAAAATTCCGGAATACAATTCTTCCACAGCATCAACCGGAAAGCGACTCGAGATTGCAATTGAAATCAGTAATTGCTTCGGCATCGCATTCATTGCGCAGATGTCGGAAAAATTTACTGTTGCAATTTTGTACCCGAGATGTTTCAGCGGAACGTAAGACAAATCGAAGTGAACTCCTTCAGTCAGCATGTCGGTAGAAACTACTGTAACAGTTTCTCCGTCTTTCGCAATTACCGCTGCATCATCGCCAACACCTTTCAGAGAGCTCTCGTGAACGAGTTTGATATTTTCTGTAAGATGACGGATGAGTCCGAATTCACCGATTTCGGAAATGGGTTTGCGTGCGGAATTGTCTAACATTCGGCAAAGATAACCGTTGTCAACGAAGTGATGATGGGTCCCGATAACTATCGGGACTGATGATTGGATGATTGAATGGGAGTATTGGCACGACGGGGATGAGTAAAGAAAAACCCCGACAGATTGTCCGGGTTTCCCTTACTTATATCTTATCATCAGTCCCGATAGCTATCGGGACAAATCATCCTATCATCAGTCACGCACAACACGGTTGACCGACACAAAGTTGCAGCAAGGCATTGCTACCTGCAGCATGTAAACACCTTGTGAAAGACCGGAGATATCAATGCCGACCGAACTTTCGCCCGATCCGATTTCTATTGTAGTCGACATCACTTTTCTTCCGGAGAGATCAAGAATATCGATCGTGATTCCTGCCTGTTCGGGCGAAGTAATGTCAAACGAAATCACATCTACAGTAGGAACCGGGTGCACGTTTCCTACTTCAACACCTACAACATGATTTTGCAGAACCACGATTCCTGAATACGTGAATGCGCCGTTAAAATCTGTTTGCTTCAGACGGTAGTAGTTAGTTCCTTCCAGCGGATAGTAGTCGAACGATTCGTAACTGTGCACCTGACTGGTTGTGCCTGCTCCGTCTTTCCGGTCGATCTCTGTAAAAGTAATTCCATCGGCCGAGCGCTCAAGTGTGAAGTAATCATTGTTGATTTCACTGGCAGTAGACCAGTACAAATGATTTTGTCCGACGAGTTGTTCACCTTCGAATGAAATCAGTTCAACCGGAAGCGGTGTAGTTGAAAGTGCTGTTCCGAAGTGAGAGAATCCTGACATGCCATCGCGTCGCGTTGCATTGAGTGTAGACGAAACATTGCATGTTCCGTTGAGTGCCCACGCTCCAGATCCTGTCGGATCTTTCATGACAGTCCATGCCTGGCTTCCGGCAGAATTGCTGTAAGATCCTACGCGATTGTACAATGTCAGATCGTACGTGCAAGTGCCTGTAATTTGCGCAAGTGCGGCGTCGTATGCATTGATGATCCACTTTCCGTCGTCGAGTGCAGGCATGTTGTAAGTTGCGCCGCAGTCGAGTGTGCCGAGTGGTCCGGGTGTAGAACCGTACTGAACGAAGTTTGCACGCAGGTTATTCACGTTTGTATTGGTGAGCATGCTCACGTTCGCGCGCTCGTAACCTTTTACTGCTTCGCCAACCGGGAAATCATAAGACCCTGTTGTTACCCATCGGCGTAGGAATCCTTCTACGTAACTGGTAGCACTGCCGGCACTGACGCAGGACGGTGTAGTATTCAGTACACGCACTTCGTTAGTACCTGTGATTATTTTTCCGGCAGTAAGTGTGAGTGAACCGGTGGTTGCTTTGATGAACATATTGGTTTGCAAAGTCAGACCGGGGCCCGTGTGATTCATCACCACAAAGTTCAGATTAAGCTGCGCACTTCCCTGGTTGTAAGTTTGTGCGGCCCCACCATAAAACTCAAGGGTTCCGATTGTCCCTGTATTTGAGAAAGTCGTGTTGCCAGTGGCGTTAACGAAGTTTCCACCCACGCGTACATATTTGCCGGTAGTGTTGAACACCGATGTTGCATTGGACGTGGTGAAGCTTCCGGCAATGTCAATATTGTTGTTGAGCACAACACTGCCACCTGTTTTTGTAACAGTCAGGTTGCCTACGGCGTTTGCGCCGGTGAGCGTTCCGTTGATGTTCTGCACGACCGCAGCATTATTAAATAACAAGGTTGCAGTTGGAGCCATCACCAGGTTTCCATAGATATTCAGGTCACCGCAAATTGTAAGTGTTACTCCGGCATTGATAGTAAGTGTTGCTCCCGCTGCAACTGTGAGGTTACGTACCGATTGGTTCGCGGAAATCACCGGTTGATTGGTGGATGCTACAACATACGCATCCGTGCCACATGTTGGCGGAGTACACATCCCCCAATTCGCGCTCGTATTCCATGCGGTATTTGTGCTGCCGGTCCAGGTCATTGAAGTTGGTGCAGCAATTCCTGCTGTGGAATTAGAAAAGTCGAGTACAAATCCACCGTTCGTTCCCGAGAAGTTCGAGAGGCACAGTTTATACGTTTGTCCCGCAGTTACCGCCAGGGGCGGCTCGAAATTACATGGTGATGAACCGCCAGGTTGATTGGCCGGCGTTTGCATTCCCGTTGGACTCGTACTTACGCAATTCCAGTTACAACGCACTGGGGCTACCAGGTTGTTTGCAATGTCGGCACAGGTATTTGTTGTTGCAGGATACAGGTTCCAGTCATAGAATCCTGTAACAGTAGGAGAAACTGTCCATGCAAGATTTCCGTTGGAAGCGATCGTGATCGTATACCAAACGGTGTGTAATTCTCCTGAGAACATGCACCCCTGATTTGCCGAAGCCGGGTTAACACTCGGATTTCCAAATGAACCGGAAGGTGGAATATCATTCACGTTACCACAACCGAAAAACGATTGCGGCTGATTGATCACGGAAGCGCATACAGAAACCGCACCGCTGCAGTCCTGCGTTGTCGGAACAACTGCCGTTCCATCTTGAGCAGTAATGCTGAATGAACCGGTTTGATTGTTGTATCCGTCTACGCTGATGTAGTATGTTGCGCCCGGAGTAAGCCCGGTTAGCGCAACCTGCGAATAAGTAACGAAGCCGGAACAGGTAGTTGCATTGTCGTTGCAGCCACCTGCCACAGGACTTAACGCGCCGCATGTGCCGGACCACAACTGAATTTGAGTATCTGTCATTGAGCCGGCTGCAGTCTGAATGCTTAATGCGCCCGAAGCCGGGCAAACAACACTGAACCAAACCGTGTTCAATGTACCATTCCACCAACAGGTAGGTACAGCAGGTTCGCCGGCACCTCCCGAACACGTATTGTTTCCGGAAATTGTCGAGTTAATCGGAATGTTGATTGCACCGCACGGCAGGTCATTTACTGGCCCGCTTCCGAACGAGGTGACAGAAATATCATAGTTCACGTTAAACGGATTCGCCCAGGAATCAACCACGATATAGTATGTGCCGGCACCAGGAAGCGTGATGTTTCCATTTAACGGACTCGAACCGCCATTGCTTCCGATACAAGCTGTACCTGCAGAACCCGGACATCCTGAATAAACCTGGTACCCGATACTTGATGAACTGCAGTTTGTAAGTGAAATCCCAATGCATTGTGCTGATGCTGTTGTAAATGCGTAGACGCGATCTTCTCCTGATTCATAAACGGTTCCGCACGATCCTGTTGAAGCATTCGTGTAATCATTGCCGTAGCAAGCTGTCGTATGACCAACTGCAGAATACGGAAGTGTAATTGCCGGAGCGTTTGAACAAATTGTTCCTGCCGGAAGGCCTGCCGGTGCCGATATGGTTAAGTTGGAGTACGCATTGCACGCCGGACTGGGCCACGAATCAAGAATGAGATAGTATGTAAGTCCTGATGTAACAGGCACGCACATACTTTTACTGCCGGTCCAGTCCTGCGATTGGGCAACACATACGGACGCGGCAGAACACCCAACGGGACAACCCTGGTAGAGCATTAAACCTGTATACGATCCGGTACTCGTCAAAGAAATTGTAATGTTACCGGAAGCAGTTGGTGTGAATACCCACACGCGGTCTTCACCATTATAATACCACGTTGTTCCGCACACAGGTACGTTGGTGGATGTAATGTCATTACCCATTCCGCAGGTAGTTCCTGCACCGCTGGCATACGGAAGCGCAGCCACGTTGGTAACCCCGGTACCTAAAAGTGTTCCGCAGCTCGGACCGGCTGCAGAGGATACGAGTGAAATATTATCTACTGATGCAGGCGGTTGCGTTCCGATGATGCCGTCATTTCTCCAGCTGAATACCAGTCGTTGTGTTGTGCCTGCGAGATTACAGGGTAAGGTTAGAGTTACTGCATTCCAGGCGCTGTTCCCCGAATAAGGCCCACCGATTAGTCCGGCAAATAGTTGTGTACCCGCAACCGGAGTTGTAGTCGTAGGTACGAGAAATACCCTTAGGTCATCATAACCGGTTTCACCGAAATTCTTCCATCGAAAGGTGAGCGTTACATTACTCTGTCCGGCAGGAATCGTCACATTACGGTAAATGTGGCATACGGTTGCACTATTAACGTTGTAGGTATATGTGCCGCCTCCAGCTGCATCGGAAATATATGCGCAACGTGCTCCTGCAAAAGCCGGAGCACCTGCTCCGACGAACCAGTCGTTGGCCGCGCCGCCTGCAGTGGCAACCAGCCAGTTGTTGGCTGCGAATGTTGTTCCTGTTTCAAATCCACCATCTCCGGTAGGACTGATAATCGTTGTTGTCTGAGCTGAACCTGCAAGGGCGAGGAGAGCAGCTACCGACAGAAGAAGTAAATTTTTCATGGTCGTGTGTGTAGCTGTTATTATTCAGTTCTGTCTGTGCAGTTTGCCTGCGCCTGTTGTATTGTTCCTTCGAGTTTCAGATCCATTCCGTAACCGAGCGAACGGACAGCAGTGAAAATGTTATCGTTAGTAGGTTGCAGGGTGCGATCAACGTGCAGGTAAAAACACTTCTGGGAGTTGCAATAACCAACAACTTCCACTCCCGGAATGGAAGCAAGCGCGGTCTTGATTGTTCTGTCGTTGCGTCCTGTTTCCGCATCCGGCACCATGATGATCAACTCATCAATCTGTGCGGCGTTTGCTTTTTGCGTCGCGAAATTTCCGACGGCAATGGTGAACAGGAAAAAGCAGAGGAGTAGTTTTTTATTCATCGGGGGGAGATTAAAAAAACAGTGTTAAGCCGACCTCAATATAGAACAGAACTTCCTTGATGTCAAGTATTTGGTAGTGGAAAATATTCCCCAAAGAGCAGTATTTATTAACGACACAGCAATTCGCCGTACAATGACAGCTTATCGCACTTCCGGATTCAACAACTTCGGTGCGCCTCCTGCATAATGCCTGATCACGATGTTCACAGAATCACCAGCTTTGAAATGGTAGAGATACAATGGAATTTCATAAGCAGATGACTCCAGTGAATCGTATGGAATATGAATCGTGTCGTTGATGGTGATGTCTATCGTCGCAAACCTTTTTGTTGAATCAGTACAATACAACAAAGGATTTGTGCAGTAGAGATTCTTATTCTGGTAGAGACCCTGAATGATGATTTTCCCACTTTCATTAAAGCAATCGTCTTTGTATGCCGGAGGAGCGACCTTAGCAGGTTCACCGTAGTAGTTATACTCGGTGCATCCACAAAGCAGTAAGGCTACATATACAACTATTCGCATGCTTCCAATTTAGGCCAAAATGGAAGCATTCAAAAACAGCGTTTATCGACCGGATTTCCCCTCTATCGAAACCTTGTTAATATCGCTTGCAGGAGTACCTAAAACTAGGTACTTTTGTAGAGTGTTTAGATTTAATCTAAATAAGAATAGACAAATTACAAGCTGATAATCAACATGATAACAGTTAGCGAGAATGCCAAGAGCCATGCGCTCGAGCTTATTCAGGCCGAAAACAAACCAGCCGATTCTTTCATCCGGGTTGGAGTAGATAGTGGCGGCTGTTCAGGCCTTTCGTACAAGCTTGAATTCGACAACGTGATGCGCGAGGGCGATCAGGTTTTTGAAGACAAGGGAATTAAGGTTGTGATCGACCGCAAGAGTTTTCTTTACCTCGCAGGAACCGAACTGGATTATTCAGGCGGACTGAACGGAAAAGGATTTGTGTTCAACAACCCAAATGCATCACGCACGTGCGGATGCGGGGAGAGTTTCTCCGTTTAGTAACGGTGAACGAATTAACTATTTAATTGTGAACGCCCGTGGCGGAGAAGAACGACATACTTGAAGAGCACATCGCATCAGATTACAAATACGGATTTGTATCTGACATCGAAACTGAGTTCGCACCGAAAGGTCTGAATGAAGATATCGTGCGCTTCATTTCCAATAAGAAGAACGAACCGGAATGGATGCTTGAGTTTCGTCTCAAAGCATTTCGTCATTGGGTAACATTGGAAGAGCCGAAACATTGGGCACATCTTGATTACCCTTCGATTGACTTGCAGGACATCAGCTACTATGCTGCACCGAAGAAAAAACCATCGGTAAACAGCATGGATGAAGTTGATCCGGAACTCGTGAAGACGTTTGAAAAATTGGGAATTTCACTCGAAGAACAAAAGCGTCTCGTTGGAATGGAATCACGAATTGCGGTTGACGCCGTGATCGATTCTGTTTCTGTGAAAACAACTTTCAAAGAAGTACTCGCTGAAAAAGGAATTACATTCTGTTCATTCAGTGAAGCAGTACAGGAACATCCTGATCTCATTAAGAAATACATGGGCTCTGTTGTTCCGTATACCGACAACTATTTCGCAGCGTTGAATGCAGCAGTGTTCAGCGATGGTTCATTCTGTCACATTCCAAAAGGTGTTCGTTGTCCGATGGAATTGAGTACTTATTTCCGAATCAACTCCAGCGGAACCGGTCAGTTCGAACGAACGCTGATCGTTGCCGAAGAAGGAGCTTATGTAAGTTACCTCGAAGGATGCACAGCTCCACAGCGGGACGAAAATCAATTGCATGCTGCAGTGGTAGAAATCGTTGCACAGAAAGACGGAGAAGTAAAATACTCTACGGTTCAGAACTGGTATCCCGGCGATAAGAACGGTAAGGGCGGAATCTATAATTTCGTAACGAAGCGTGGAATATGTCTCGGATCAAATTCAAAAATTTCGTGGACACAGGTGGAAACCGGTTCTGCGATTACGTGGAAATATCCTTCCGTAATTCTGAAGGGCGATAATTCTGTCGGAGAATTTTATTCTGTTGCAGTAACGAACAACATGCAGCAGGCCGATACCGGCACGAAGATGTTGCACATCGGAAAGAACACGAAGAGCACGATCATCTCGAAAGGAATTTCTGCCGGCAAAAGCAATAACAGTTATCGCGGATTGGTGCGCATTTCAAAAGGCGCGAAGAATGCACGTAATTTCTCTCAGTGCGATTCATTGTTGATGGGCGATAAATGCGGAGCGCATACGTTTCCGTATATCGAGATTCATGATTCAACCGGAATTGTAGAGCACGAAGCAACTACTTCGAAGATTGGTGAAGATCAATTGTTCTATTGCAATCAACGTGGGATTAACACGGAGAAAGCAATTGGATTGATTGTGAATGGTTACTGTAAAGAGGTTCTCAATCAGCTGCCAATGGAATTTGCTGTTGAGGCGCAGAAATTGTTGGCTGTATCGCTCGAAGGCAGTGTCGGATAAGTTTCTGGTTAAAATGTTTCTTGTTAAAAAAATGGGTTGAAATAGTTTCTGGTTATGGCTACAATAACAAAGTTCGAAGATATAGTTGCATGGCAGAAGGCTCGTGTGTTATGTCAGCGCATTTTCAAAATTATTAACCAGGGAGATTTTGCGCGTGATTTTAAGTTGCGTGATCAGATAAATGCATCGAGCGGTTCAGTGATGGACAACATTTCAGAAGGATTCGAGCGCGATGGCAAGAACGAGTTTCGCCAGTTCCTTTCCTATTCAAAAGGTTCAAGTGGGGAAGTTCAATCGCAACTTTACCGTGCATTCGACCGGGACTATATTACCAAAGAAGAATTCGACGAGTTATATGCAGAATGTGCTACGATCAGCAAGATGATCGCTGGTTTAATGAGATACATGAACGTTACGAATCACCCCGGATTAAAATTCAAAGAACCAGAACCTATTTACGAAACTAAATACGACGACAAATTGATTTTGCCCGTTGAAGTAAACAACATGTCGTTTTCTGAAGAGACGGTATAACCAGAAACATTTTAACAAGAGACAAGAAACTCAGCCACAATATCGCGATGATCACAATAAAGAATTTACACGCATCAGTAGACGGAAAAGAAATTCTCCGCGGATTGAATCTCGAAGTGAAAGCTGGAGAAGTCCACGCCATCATGGGGCCAAATGGTTCCGGAAAAAGTACACTTGCATCTGTTCTTGCAGGAAGAGAAGATTATGAAGTAACTGAAGGAGAGGTTTCTTTCGGTGGAAAAGATCTGCTTGATATGCCTGCAGAAGATCGCGCACGTGAAGGATTGTTCCTTGCTTTTCAGTATCCGGTAGAAATTCCAGGAGTGAGTAACATCAACTTCCTGAAGACAGCGATCAACGAGATCCGTGAATACAAAGGTCTCGGAAATATTGAGCCGAAAGAATTTCTGGCACTCGTGAAAGAGAAACAGAAACTCGTTGAACTTGATGGCAAGCTTGCCAATCGTTCTGTGAATGAAGGATTCTCCGGTGGTGAGAAAAAACGCAACGAGATTTTCCAGATGGCGATGCTCGAACCGAAGCTTGCGATTCTTGATGAGACAGATTCAGGTCTGGATATCGACGCACTTCGCATTGTTGCAAATGGAGTGAATATGCTTCGCAACGAGAACCGCGCATTCATCGTGGTTACACACTATCAGCGTTTGCTGGATTATATCGTTCCTGATTTCGTGCACGTTCTTTACAACGGACGCATTGTAAAATCGGGTCCGAAGGAATTAGCACTCGAACTCGAGGAAAAAGGGTACGACTGGATTAAATCAGAAGCAAACGTTGAGGCATGAGCGCAGTGGCAGAAAAAACTTTGACGTCCAGAATTCTCAACGGAATCGAGAGCAAGCTTCCTTCGCTTTACGGTGACGGACACATGCGTCGTGAAGCCGTAAACTATTTACAGGAGAAAGGCATTCCTTCGAAAAAGTGGGAAGACTATAAATACATTAACCCGGAAGCGCTTTTCCGTATTGGAGAATTCATGTCAAATGCGCCAGTGATCCGCGAGGTTACTGCGCTCGACGTGGAACGCATGACGATTATTCCGGGTGCGATGAAACTCGTGATCGTGAACGGAGTTTTCATTCCTTCACTCAGTAAGCTCGATCGTTTACCAAAAGGCGTAACGATCAAATCTATTGACGATGCTGTTCTGTCTGACGAATCGGCGAAAGTACATTTCGGAAAACAAGCGCATGCAACCAGCGATCCGTTCATTGCATGGAATACGGCATTGAACATCGGTGGTGTATTCGTGCACATCGCGGCAAACACACAGTGCGAAGTTCCGATTCACATTCTGCACATTGCAGGAAATGAAGCGGCTTCTACGTGGCATCCGCGCAATTTGATTGTTGCAGACCGCGATTCAAAGGCAGAAGTGATTGAATCCTTCGAGACAATCGGTCCGGTGAAAACGTTGACGAATGTTGTAACAGAAGTTGTTGCCGGTTTGAACGCGCACCTCGATCACTACCGCATGCAGGTAGAAGGATTTGCCGGTCACCAGGTGAACACGACTTGTGTACTCACGCATAAAGGAAGTAATTACACAACGCATACGTATTCGCTTAGCGGCGGATGGGTACGCAACAACCTGAATATCGCGTTCGCCGATCAGCACACAGAAACGTACCTGTACGGATTGTATGTACTCGACAATGCGCGTGTTGCAGATAATCACACTGTAGTTGATCACTCATTGCCGAATTGTATCAGCAATGAATTGTATAAAGGTGTGATGATGGGCAAATCAACTGCGGTATTCAACGGCAAGATTTTCGTTCGTCGCGATGCGCAAAAAACAAATGCGTACCAGACGAACAGAAATATTCTGCTCAGCGACGATGCAACGGTGAATACAAAACCACAGCTTGAGATTTATGCCGACGATGTAAAATGTTCGCATGGAACTTCAACAGGCCGTCTCGACGAAGATGCATTGTTCTATCTGCGTGCACGTGGAATAGGAAATACAGCAGCGCGTAAGTTGCTTGTTCGTGCATTCGTGGAAGAAGTAGTAGACAAAGTGCCGAACGAAGCGGTGAAAGCTTACGTGGATAATCGCCTGAACGATCTTTTCGCCTAACGATAAATGAAAACGGAAGTCAGCACGGTAAACAGTTACGACGTACAGAAATACCGTCGCGATTTTCCTATTCTCTCCCGGCAGGTCAACGGCAAGCCACTCGTTTATTTCGACAACGGCGCGACTACTCAGAAACCGAAGCGGGTCATTGACACAATCGTTGAGTATTATTCAGGTTACAACGCAAACATCCATCGTGGTGTTCACCGTTTAAGCCAGGAAGCATCTGCGGCATACGAAGCAGCACGCAGAACCGTTCGCAATCACATCGCGGCGGCGCACGACGAAGAAATTATTTTCACTCGCGGAACAACAGAAGCGGTGAATCTTGTTGCTCACGCATATTTGCGAAATCGTTTAACTCCGGGCGATGAAATTGTCATTACCGGAATGGAGCACCATTCTAATATTCTTCCGTGGCAGCAGTTGTGTGAGGAGCGCGGTGCAATTCTTCGTGTAGTTCCTGTGACAGATTCCGGAGAGCTGGATCAGTCAGAACTTCAGAAACTATTTTCTCCGAAAACAAAATTCTTCGCGTTCACACACGTATCGAATACGCTCGGCACAATTAATCCTGCGAAGGAACTCACGGCATTTGCACACGAACACAATGTTCCTGTTTTCATTGACGGTGCGCAAGCGGTTCCGCACATGAGTGTAGATGTGCAGGATATCAATTGCGATTTTTATTGCTTCTCCGGTCACAAGGTGTATGCACCAACCGGAATAGGCGCGTTATATGTGAAGAAAGATCTTCTTGAAGACATGCAGCCTTACCAGGTTGGCGGTGGTACAATCAAGACGGTGACATTTGATAAAACAGAATACGTTTCCGGTCCGCTGAAGTTCGAAGCAGGAACTCCGAATATCGAGGGCGCAATTGGACTTGGCGTTGCGCTTGACTATGTCAATGAAATCGGAATTGAAAACATTTCGGCGCATGAACACGAATTGTTTTTGTACGCGAAAGGAAAGCTCCGTGAAATTCCGGGAGTGCGTTTCATCGGAGAAGCCAAGCATCAAGCCGGAGTAATTTCATTTGTAGTCGGAACAATTCACCCGTTCGATATCGGCACTATTCTAGATCAACAGGGAATTGCAGTTCGCACAGGTCATCATTGCACACAACCGTTGATGGCGCAGTTCTGTATTCCGGGAACCGTTCGCGTTTCGTTTGCATTATACAACACGAAGGAGGAAATTGATTTATTCATCACTGCTCTGCTGAAAGCAGTTAATATGTTATCGTGATGAAAAAGACACTGCTCATTTTGATGATTGCGCTCGGCCTTGTGTCGATGACGCTGATTGAAGAAACACCAACGCGCATCATTCCGGGAATCGGAATTGAAGGATACGTAACGGTTAACGCAACAACACTCACTTCCATCAAGACTAAATTCGGAAGTGATTACACGGAAATCAAGCATTACCTCACGCTGAGCGGCAGCAAGTCGCTTTATTCTGTGGAACATTTCTACAAGAAACAGGGCATTGCATTTTATTACTGGGCGAATAAAGACACTGTTTTCGCGATTCATTTTTTTCCTGCTTACAAGGGAAAAACAGACAAGAACATTGTGTGTGGTGTTTCAACGATGCAGGATGTGGTCGATGCGTATGGCAAAGTTGAGTGGGCCTTTACGGACACAGAGATGTCATTGGATTATGACGGGATTGAATTTATCGTTCCGTTCAGCGGAACATTTCCTGTAACAGAAGCTGTTGAGAATGCAGCTCTGACGAAGAAGGTTGCAGAAATTTCAGTACGGGCATTTGAGCAATGAGCATCGCGGAAACAGAAAATGAAATTGTGGAAGAGTTCGGCATGTTCGAACAGTGGGACGATAAGTATCAGTACATTATTGATCTCGGAAAATCGTTGGCTCCAATGGAAGAGTCGCTGAAAACTGAAGATCGCTTAATCAAAGGTTGCCAGAGTAGGGTGTGGCTTTATACAGAAATAAAAGATGGGAAGATTTATTTTACTGCTGATAGTGATGCGATCATTACGAAAGGCCTGGTGGCGTTAATGGTGCGGGTACTATCTGATCACACAGCGAAGGAGATTATGGAGGCGCCGCTTGAGTTTATTGATAAAATTGGATTGAAGGATCACCTCTCGCCAACGCGTGCGAACGGATTGCTCTCGATGGTGAAACAAATGAAGCTCGACGCGCTTGCGATGTCGGCAAAGAACTGAACGATGAACACAATTATAGTCTCGAAAGACGCTGCACTCGGACAAAAAGTAATCGACGCGATCAAAACGTGTTACGATCCGGAAATTCCTGTGGATATCTGGGAACTCGGATTGATTTACGAGATCAACATCAACGATGATAATGAACTCAAGGTTACAATGACGCTAACGTCACCGAATTGTCCTGCCGCAGAAAGTTTACCTGCTGATGTAGAACAGAAAACGCGTGATGTGCGTGGAATTAAATCCTGCAAAGTGGAAATCACTTTTGAGCCGCCTTGGGATAAGGAGATGATGAGTGAAGTGGCGCAGTTGGAGTTAGGATTTATGTAGGCTTCGGCAACGCTCGTCAGCCTTCGACTACGCTCAGTCTGACAATCGTCTTGATCCACAGTACTTGTCAAACTGAGCGTAGTCGAAGTGACAAAAGGAAGGAACAGAAATGGACGAAATAACAAACAAAGTCGCGAACAGCGGATTGATCACATTCCAGTAGGCAGTAAGCAGTTGGACAGTAGGCAGTCAAATTAACGATGGAAGAAATAACAAACAGAGTTGCAAGTAGTGGCTTGATGACCATTGACCTGGGGGAAATGTATCCTGAAGGCGAGCGCGTGTTGTTTGATATCAAAGACCGTTTGTTCCAGGGGTTGATTTTGCGTGAGAAAGATTTTCGTGAGTTCATCGCATCACACGATTGGAGCCAATACAAAGACAAATATGTTGCATTGACCTGCACCGCAGATGCAATCATTCCCGATTGGACATGGATGTTGCTTGCTTCTGCACTTGAGCCCTTCGCGAAGAAAATTGTGTTCGGTGATCTGGAGAAACTGGAAACAGTTTTGTTTGATGAGATTCTTTCTCGTCTAGATAGTGAGCAATACCGTGACCAGCGTATTGTAGTAAAAGGTTGTGGTGATAAACCCGTTCCGAAAAGTGCGTACATCGAAATGGTTCGAAAACTACAACCGTTGGTGAAGAGTATAATGTACGGTGAGCCGTGTTCTACGGTGCCGGTGTATAAGCGGCCTAAATAAGCTGCTGGAATTTCACCGCCAAGACGCCAAAACGCCAAGGTGTTAGTTTGCTCAGTACTCGGTTTTCGATTTAAGGAGACCACCTTCGTAGAATTCTTCGCAAATTAATTTTCCTGATTCATCATAGAAGGACCATGTTCCTTCGCGCAGCAGCGCGTCCGCTACAATGTGATATATCAACACTGTGCCGGGTGGATAACAACCGAACGCATCATAAAGTGTATCATACATAATTTTGCGGGATTCCATGTTTAATGGAAGATATTTGCCGGTTGATTCCAGAGCGCCATTATTATGATAATAACTCCAGGTTCCAGCTGGGACATAGTATGGGTAGTCGCTCTTCCTGGGATAATATTCAATTTCGTTCACCGTATCAATAATCTTCGGGAGATTCTGAAATTTCCCCGGGAGTTTATATTCACCTCTTTGAAGAAGTTCGCCGGTGGTATCTGAATAAGCCATCGAAATGTATCCGCTGTCAGAATAGATTTCAATGTATTCCAATTTTCCAGGATCGCACCACCTCCGAAGGGTGTCGTAGTAAATGTTGTAGCGCATTGAATACTCTTCAGTTTTATTTCCTTTTCCATCATACGAAACTAGATGGTGATCCTGTGCTAAACCTGTGTCGAGCCAAATGATATCGGAATAAACAATACCACCGAACATTTCATGTTGCACATTCGATACTGAGTCGTTTACAATCACGAACTGTGCGCAGCATTGTCGCAGGCAGAGAATGAGGAAAAGCAAGAGTGTGGACCGCATAGAGCCATAAGATTCGATATTGGAAAAAGTCATTTCCACACTACAAAAAAAGGACCGTCTTCCGACGATCCTTTTCCATTTATTCAGTTTGAATTTTTCTTGGTGTCTTCGTGCCTTGGTGGTAGAAGTTTGAAGCGGTGGTTACTTCAATATCGTAATCTTCTCCATCGAAGCAACTCCATTCGCAGTCACTCTTACAAAGTAAACTCCGCTTGGCTGCGTTTCACAATTGATCGTTGTGCGCGAACCGGAAACAGTATTCGATTGCACTGCACGACCTGTTACATCAACAAGCTCAACAGTTGCATTGCTCTGCGCTGTTCCGAAATCAATTACGAATGATCCGTTGTTCGGATTCGGACTCACTGAGAATTCAATTCCGTTCACCGGATTAATTCCGAGACAAATGTCAACGAACACAGAAGATGTATCTGTACCAGTGCATCCGAGTGCATCAGTGTACGAGTATACCAGCGAGTGTGTTCCTGAACCTGCAGCCATCGGATCAAATATATTTCCTGTTACACCAGGACCAGTCCATGTTCCTCCGGCAGGTGTACCAGACAATGTTGCTGTCGCGTCATCAAGACACATGTTAAATGGTGCAGAGCCCAATACTGCTGGGGTAGTTCCCACCACTAACGTGATTTCATCAGTAGCTGTACATCCGTTCGCAGCTGTAACAGTTACACTATACGTTCCGCTGGAAGTAACGTTGAGCGTTTGAGCCGTTGACATATCACTCCACATGTATGTTGATCCGGCATTCTGCGCATCAAGCAGCACTGATCCGCTGCAAACAGAATCATCAGCACCCAGTGAAACAGTGATTGCAGTATTGATCGTAACGTTGATCGTGTCGCTTGCCCCACAACCATTTGCATCAGTTACATCAACAAAATACGTTCCGCTTCCCGTCACAAGTAATGTTTGTGCAGTTGACATGTCACTCCACATGTAAGTTGATCCCGCATTCTGAGCGTCGAGTGTTGCAGTTCCGCCGCACTGTGTAATGTCTGAACCGAGTGCAACAGTTGGCGATGGATTAACTGTAAGTGTGAATGATATCGGTGCGCTGCTTCCGCACGCGTTGTCGGCAGTTACAGAAATTGTTGCGTTACCGGTCCCAGGTTGAATATCAATTGAAGTTGTTCCTTGTCCGGAGACAATTGTAGAATTAGTTACCGACCACGTGTAACCTGTGGCGCCCGGAACTGTTGGGATCGCATAGTTGATGGAACCACCGCCAGCACAAACAGCAGAAAGCCCGTTTATTACTGTCGGACTTGGAGGAACTCCAGCTCCAGGTGTGTATGTAATGGTTACAACTCCATCACCGGTGTTATTTCCTGCAACGTTGTTCTGATTCGTACCAACATTGTATGATCCGCCACCCCCACCGGTTTGGTTGATCTGTCCTGATCCTCCACCGGAATATCCACCACCACCACCGCCGCAATTGCACCAGCCATAACCAACTGATCCGCCGCCGCCGCCGAGCCCCCACGTACCAGCAGTGAAAGTTGTATTGGGAGAAGCGCCGCTTGCTCCTGTAGAACCACTGTTGCCAGCATTCCATCCGTTTCCACCGCGACTGAAATTATTGCTACTATAGATTACATCACCGCCAACACCGCCACCAGTTCCACCAGAGCCAACATTGTTATTTCCATCTACGCCGTTGTTGGTTGTCACCGCATTTTGTCCGGTGAAAGCAGGATCCTGGAAATCAACACCAGCTCCGCCACCTGCAACAATGAGAATAGTTGTTGTGTTCAGATTCACACCTGAGCCACCGCCACCGCCACTTGAAGATGGATCGGGATTTCCGCGACCACCAACAATGATCGTTAATACATCACCAGGAGTTACGGCAAAATCTCCCTCCATCGTTGCACCTAATCCTCCTTGCGGAAGTGGAGCTTGTACCGTGACCTCACCGCCTTGTGCGCCTTTTGTATTAATCGTAACAGAAGTTACACACGGTGGAACAGTAAACGTTTGCACCGCTCCGGTGTAATTAAATGTTAGTGTAGTCGGCTGCGCAAATGCTGTCACATAAAGTAATGATGCAACAACGACTTGTAAAAGTTTTTTCATGATCTTAGGTTTAGTTCGCTGTTAAAATTTATTCTGAGTAAACAACTTTTAGAGTTGAGTAGTGCG
Source organism: uncultured Chryseobacterium sp. (assembly GCA_964447465.1). Lineage (GTDB taxonomy): Bacteria > Bacteroidota > Bacteroidia > Palsa-965 > Palsa-965. Next base: position 17,069 of record CAYUTR010000007.1, on the reverse strand, counting down.
ATGGTGTTGTGAGTTTCACGGTGTAAATTCCGGTACTCAATCCCAATGCAGCGAAATCGAGTGTTGCAGTATGCTGTCCTTCTGCTTCAGTTCCGCGTGCCAGAACTGCGACTTGCTCTCCGAGTACATTGTACAATTCAAGTGTCATCTGTCCCTGTTCAGGCATTGTGTAAGTGATCTGCGTTGTTTCGTTCGATGGATTCGGTGCAGCATTCAAAAGTGTGGAAGAAAAATTTCCATACTCTTCCATGCCTGTGATGATCACAATCTGCGTATCGATGTATTGACCGCAACCGTTCTCCATGATACACGTAACAGTGTACGTTCCGCCATACAGGTAAGTATGTGTTACTGGATTTTGCGTAAGGTTAGTGTATCCATCACCGAAATCCCACATCCATCCGTCAACATCAGAGTTGTTGAAACTGAACGTAACCGTATTTCCTGATTGTGAAACAATATTGAAACCGGAAGTCACCGGCATCTGTTGTTGTGTCAACTGTACAGGAGCAATGCACCAGTTGTTGTTTTCGTTCGACTCAATGAAATTGTTGTCAGGATCAGTGATTGAAAGAATATGATAATCTCCGTTACAAACCCCTGTAAGATCGATGAACATATCCGGAAGATTCTGATCATAGATGTCGAGCATGCCGGTGTAAATTCCCTGGTCTTGTCCGCAACCGCTTACAACACCAAATGGAGCGTTCGGAATATCTGCCATTGTGATTGTATTGCCAAGTGTGTCTTCGCACCATCCGTTGTTGTTTGTACAATCCCCAAGATTGATCAGGCAGAAACTCACTTTTGCTCCTGTTGCAATTACCGGCCAGTTGAGTGGATCTGCAATTGTTGTGTCTTCTTTCACCAGCTTGAAAATCGACCAACCATTGATGTGTACGTGGCCGTGAGTCGGGTGATAACTCATCGTTCCCGGCGTGAGCGTATCAACAGAAGAAATATTCGGTCCATTCTTACGATAGAGCGTTTGAGCCAACTGTTGGGTCGGAGGATTTCCGCTCGGGCAGATAGAAGTAGAACATGGAACAGAAACTGTATCGCACCAGCAATTGTTTGAACCGTGAATTTCCATTGGACCCCAACCGATGTTTGGTGTTGCGTTGCTCAGTCGGATCATACCGGGTGTTTCTGTATGCTGCTGAACAATGATGTCGTCTGTTGCAGTCATGTCAGGAAGGAGCCAGCAGTTGAACGTACTGTCGGGACACATGCAGCCATTTCCATTATTCATTGCGCAAGGACCAAAACTTCCCGGAGGAGTTGGAGGAGGATTGTTGCAGAACGTGAGGTTGATGTTGTCGAAGTGGCCTGTATCAGCAGGAGCCTCATCGCGGATTGCAAGCGTCCACGTGCCGTTTGGATCCTGACCCATATTGAAGTTGTTCAAAGTATACTCCGGAATGTACGTGCCGCTAAATGGAGTTGGAGCGCCAACGATGTTTGTTGTAGCACCCATGTTGAAGCAAACGTTGTTGTAATCGTCTGAGCCACCACCTTGATTTTGCGCAATGAAAATGGAATCGCCTGTTGGAGAAATCAATATCACATCGATATCACCAATGTAGGTGTGTGTTACATCAATACACACAGTGCAAAGTCCGAATGAAGTATCAGCAACAGTTGGTAATCCGGTTACGACAATCGGGAGTGTATGGTATTCGTTATCGCGAATCAGCGCAGTACCTGTACTCGAGAAAGTCTGAGCAGACATCGCAGCAGAAAGAAGCATTCCGGCGAAGAGAAAGTAGAGTTTTTGCATGTGTGGTGAATGAGCAGGCAAGTTAGTAAAAACCAACGTTTCTCACTGAGCGTGTATCTTTTTAATTGGCGTGTCATTAGGAAGAAAAAAGGAACATGACCAATTATCCTCTAATAGCACTGATTTTGCTGCTGTCGGGCACGATGTCACTGTCGGCACAGGCAAAGAAGAAGGTTCTTATGCGGAGCGACACAGTGGCGGCCGGCACAACTGTTTGCGTCGGAGCGAACGTTATTTCATGCAAAGTGACGGTGATCTCGAACATGATCATCATGACCAAAGAATACAAAGTGCGTAACGGATGCATTGAAGGGAATTTCAAAGCGTGTACGCTCATTTATTTTGAAGATATCATCAGCTCACCCCGACCGGGAGTTTTGGTCAAGGAACCACCGCTGAAAGTTTATGTGCAGTGAAAAAGCGGACGAAGCTGTTTTTACTGGCAGGATTTCTGTTGATCGGATTATTCTGTCGCGCACAGACCAGCGTTATCTGGTGCACAGTCGGTCAACATGTACATACTGGTGAACCAACAGTCGGAGACACTGTGAACGTCGGTGATGATATTTGTCTTGATACCAATGTAACTTCGTTTGTGGTCACAGTTTACTTCAAAGGGGTTACCTCGGAAAGGAGAATGAGTGTAAATTGTCATTGTCCACTCCCTGCATTATCCAGTGGAACGGTGGTTTTCTGTTCGGAAATTATTTCCGAGCCAAAAGAAGGAGTGCATGTTCGTTTGCCTGCAAGAAAATTCTATGTGAAGTGATGCAGAATTCTCCTGACGTCATTCACATAACTTCCGCCGAATAAATTGACATGCACCAGCAGCGGGTACAGATTGCAGTAATCAATTCTTTGCTCCCAGTTTTTCTCCAACGGATAATCTTCGTTGTAACCAGTGTAAAATTCGGTATCGAATCCACCGAAGAGCTTTGTCATAGCAATGTCCATTTCGCGATGCCCCCAATACACAGCCGGATCAAAAAGTACAGGCCCATTTTCAGCGAACATGAAATTTCCGCTCCATAGATCTCCGTGGAGCAAAGATGGTTTTTCATTGGGAAAAATATCATCAATGCGCTTGCAGAAATTTTCAGAGGCAATTAAATCGGCACTAAGAAGCCTGCGTCCGTCGATCGCTAACTTCATCTGTGGGAGTATTCGTTCGTTGGTGAAAAATGACGACCATGTGTCATGCATACGATTACTCTGTTTCAGCGATCCGATAAAGTTGTCATGCTCCAACCCGAAACTATCATTCTTCCATCGCTTGTAACCATGCATGTTTGCGAGAATCAATCCGGCGTCTCTCCAATAAACAGGTGCATGCTCTATAAATTCCATCAGGAGGTATGAAATGTTGTCTGCTTCACCGCGAAAAAAGACTTTCGGAACGATGAATCCGGAACATTCACGCAGAATGTGTAATCCTTTTTCTTCTGCTTCAAACATTCCCGGAAAACGCGAGGCGGTATTCCATTTTATAAAGTATTTTCCTTCGGATGTTTCGAAACCGGCCGCATCATTGATACTTCCACCTCCAACCGATTTTACGTTTTTGATGGCAGAGCCCAATTCAAGTTCTATTCTGGATTTAATGGCGGGCGGAAGCATGGAACTAAAGTACGATCTGTCGCATCGATTTGCTATCTTTCAGTTATGATTTACCGCTTGATAATTTTCATATTACTTTTTTCCGTTGAAGGATTTGCACAAGGTGTAAAAACCGACACTGTTCAACGCGGCCATTACATTCCCCTCGATTCAAACGTGATGTCGTGCAAAATCGAAATCACTCCGTTTGGGAAAAAATTACAGATGACCACCATCAGCGGAAATAAAATTCCTGATACCACGATTTCTGCAATCAGTCGTCTTGAAAAAGGATCAGTTGTTGTATACAGTGAAATTACTGTACTCAATAATGGAATTGCAGTAAAAGCACCGACCGTTCGTTACATAGTCGGGAATAAAAATACCGGTGTAGTAAAGCGCGATCCTTCTTATCCGGATACGCTCACCGCAAAAGAAATTGGTTCCATCATTCTTGATCCGCGCGTGCACAGTTTTCATGTGTCGTGGACGAACGGAGGGAGTTATTCTGACTACGCAATCACAGGTAACGGAATTTTCGGAGAGGCCAGAACAGCGATCGAAGCACTGCCTTCCGGAACTAGGGTGTGGATTGAAAACATCCGCTACATTGATGAGCGTAAATTGCCAGATGAAGTTCATGTTGTAAGATGAAACCTGTTCTCTTCACCGTTTCTGTGTTCTGCTTTGTCGCGATGAATCTGCAGGCACAGGATACGTTTTATGTGAAGAAGAAAAACCCACAACCTGCGCAATTACAAAGAGCAGCATGGGATACAAATAATCGCGACAGCATTGTGAGTTACACGGTGGAATATCAAAAACCGGGAAGTAATATTTACGTGGTGCTGCACGAGAAGGGACCTCAGTTGTACGCTCCCTGGGAAGCAGCACGGGAAGGCAAACGGGTTCTGTTCACTGATATAATAGCGATTGATAGCAATGGCAGAAGATATCGACAACCAGATCGTTATTATGCTTTAGGTGTTTGGGTTCTGGTGAAAACACCGAAGTAGAAAATCTAAACAACATGCGAAAATTACTACACCTTAATTTATTCATCGCTGGTCTTGTGTTGAGTACTGCACTATGCGCACAAAATTTCGCGTTGCCGACTTTTGTTGATTCTATTAGTTGGTCACCTGCAGGCTTCAGTCAGATGACTGTGTCAAAGTCAGGACGTATTTTCATTGCTCCGGGAACCATTATGGCTCCGAATACGGATCAACCCATGTACGTGATGAATAAGCAGCGGCAACTCATGCACGCTGTTTCCTACAAGATCAACACCATTCAAAGTGATACGCCCGACGATTTTTTCGGTTGCGGCATGAACGGTGCGTGGAGTGTTACGCAAGGATATTTTACTTCGAATTCAACGGTGATTGGACGCCACGATTCTACAGGTGCAGTCGTCGACGCATTTTTATTCACCGGTTGGGCAACATCATGTGGTTTAGCAGACGGCGGATTACTTCTTACCGGAATTGACACGAATAAAATTGTGCGCCTCGACAGTCTCGGGAACGTACTTTGGCAATATAGAATTACACCACCTGCCGGATACAGTTTACGTCCTCAACTTTCGGTTGAGCATCCGATCACAAAGGAAATTACCGTGAAGTGCGAAATGGAAGATGTGCCTGGAAACGATACGACATTCATGGGCGTATTACGGCTCGATTCCAATGGAATATTGCAATGGTGTAAGCGCTACAACGTGTCCGGGTATTCACACATGTTTCAAACCGTATTTAATGGCGAGGTTTATTTTTATCGAAACGGTGCAGATGTATTCGCAATCGATATAAACGGACAACCATTGTGGACGGCCACTTATTGGGCACCCGGTGTTACCTACACGTTTGAAAATACTATAATTGAAGGTTACGATGGTAACATTTACCTGCACATAGTTGTTTTGCAGTCATCCGGATCGATTGACGCTCTGGTCACTATTGACAAACTCACAGGCGTGCTTTTAGGTGCAACCCGGCATTCCGGTTACGGCTATTTTGTTTATCCGCAATATGGTCGCGAGGGTCGACTTAGCTACAGTTATTATCGGCTAGAACTGTTAAATGATATTGGGCAAGTAACTTGTTTACCTGGATTAGCGACCACAATTTACGGTGGCGTTGGTGGTGCGCCCGGATACTTCGCTCATACATTGCAACAGACTGTCTCAAATTCCATTAAGGTTCCGGCAACTTTTGTGAACTACGGGCCGATGGTAAATTCGTTTTACCATGCTCTGTTGTGTGAGAGCCCGCTCGCAGTTGAACAATCTGCACCTGATGAAACCAACACAGATGTTTTTGTTGTTCCCGGTTACGTACGGATCAATGTACACGGTGCGGAAGTGCACGATTTTCGTTTTCAGATTTTCGATTTACTCGGACAGGAAGTCAGAAGCGGATTGATCAGCGACGAAGTCACCGAAATATCTACGGAAGGTTTATCGACCGGATGTTATGTTATTTCCGTTTATGGAGCAAATGGATTTCTGCAAAACAAAAAGGTAGTTCTGCAGTAGAAAAATTGAAAAAACGTTTCAGCTAGTAAGCTCTCACCGTTTTTCCTTCCATGTAGTAAATGAACGCGCGGTTCACCACTTTGTTTCCGCCCCAGGTTGGATAATTGCCAGTGAAATACCAGTCGCCGAGATGACCCGGAACAGCATTGTGTAATCCTTCGATCGATTGGTAAATGATTTCCACTTCCGCATTTGTTCCCGCAGGAGTAAGCAATTGGGAAATTTTCTTCGAGATGTCTTCAGCAGTGAATGGCTGATAAATTTCTTTCACCGCATTCACAATTTTATCTGCCGGTAAACCTTCCTGGTCTTTCGCCTTCTCGTACACTTCATCAAGCAGATCGTCCATGTTGTTTTCGCGGATCAATTCAATCGCCGCCTGAAATGCAACGAAGTCGCCCATACGCGCCATGTCAATTCCGTAACAATCCGGGTAACGGATCTGCGGTGCAGAAGAAACAATTACAATTTTCTTCGGCTGCAGGCGGTCGAGAATTTTGATAATGCTTTGCTTCAATGTAGTTCCGCGTACAATGGAATCGTCAAGTACAACGAGATTATCTCCCGGCTTCACAACTCCATAAGTTGTATCGTAAACGTGAGCAACCATGTCATCGCGTTTGTTATCGTTCGTGATGAACGTGCGCAGCTTCGCATCTTTCAACGCAATTTTCTCAACGCGCGGCTGCATTTCGAGAATCTGCGACAATTCCGGATCAGCCACATTTTTCATCGTGAGAATCTGGTGGCGCTTAATTCCGTTGAGATAATGGTGAAGTCCTTCTACCATTCCGTAGAACGCAACTTCCGCAGTGTTCGGAATAAACGAGAACACCGAATTTTTCATGTCGTAGTCAATCGACTTCAACACGGTAGGCGTAAGTTGACGTCCGAGATTTTTACGCTCCTGATAAATATCAACATCGTTTCCACGGGAGAAATAAATCCGCTCGAACGAACACGACTTCTTCGGCTTCGGTGTACGTATCTGTTTCTCGAAAACCTCGCCGCTCTTTTTCATGATGAGCGCGTGTCCCGGAGTAACTTCTTTGATTTCGTCGGCCTGAACGTTGAATGCCGTCATGATCTGTGGACGCTCCGAAGTCACAACAATCACTTCATCATTCATGTAATAATGTGCAGGGCGAATTCCGTTTGGATCGCGTAAAACAAACGCATCACCATGACCGAACATTCCGGCCATTGAATAACCGCCATCCCATTTCTTGGAAGCGTCTTTCAGAATTTTCTGAATGTCAATATCCCGCGCAATAAGAGCGGTGATTTCTTCATTCGATTTTCCGGCGTCTTTATGCTTGTGAAAAATATTTTCTACATCGCGATCGAGGAAGTGCCCGATCTTCTCCATCACTGTAACTGTATCTGCTTTTTCTTTCGGATGCTGTCCAAGCTCAACGAGGTGTTTGAAAAGTTCATCCACATTCGTGAGGTTGAAATTTCCCGCAACCACGAGATTACGAGTGATCCAGTTATTCTGTCGCAAAAATGGATGACAGTTCTCAATGCTGTTGCTGCCGTATGTTCCGTAGCGAAGATGTCCGAGTAATAATTCCCCGCTGAATGCAACGTGGCGCTTTACCCATTCGGCATCTTTCAGCTTCTCCGGATTTTTGTTGTGTACTGCGGCGAACTTGTCGTTGATCTTACCGAAAATTTCTTTGATCGCAGATGGCGATGTAGAACGATAGCGGCTGATGTAACGTGTTCCCGGCGGAACATCAAATTTGATCGTTGCAACTCCCGCGCCGTCTTGTCCGCGGTTGTGTTGTTTCTCCATAAGCAAATACAGTTTATTCAGCCCGTACATGGGCGTGCCGTATTTGTCGATAAAATATTGGAGAGGTTTACGAAGACGAATAAGTGCAATCCCGCACTCGTGCTTGATAGCGTCGCTCATAATATATCCCGCGACCATTTTTCTTCCAACCGGGTAGTGACAGACGCCAAAACCAACAGTTCAACTATTATCCGTCGTGGGAGTACAAAGGTACGGAATTAGGAAACGAGGGATGAGGAATAAGGGATACGGAAAACGGGAATTGGACTTATGGAAGCCACATTTCGTCGAAATTTGGCGTAATGCTTTTAACTTAGGGCCATCGGCAACGTCTAGTTACAAAGCCCCACTCATGAAACGCTGCATACCCTTTGTACTTCTGCTTTGCTTTCTTGCTTCCTGCTCAGGAGGATTCAGAATTGAACAGCGACAATACCGGAATGGGTTTTACATTTCAACCGGCAAGCAAAACAGTGTTTATGTTCAATCGCTCGATGAAGAAACGTTTCTCGTTACAGATACATCGGGTTTGTTGAGAAGTGATGAAGAGATGAATGCTGTAACTGCATTGACAGAAGAAACTGAAAAAGTTTTACCGACGGATCATTTCTCGCCAACGGAAAAAACGGACGTTGAAATAACAGCGCCTCCACGGGATACCGCCAAAAAGGAACGCAAGAAATTAATCAGCTACAAAGGTCCGGCTGAAGCCCGCAAGGCGGCTTTGTATTATCGGTACGGTTTGGCAGCAGCTGTGGCTGGAGCGTCGTCCTTTGTTTTGAGTTTCATTCCTTACGTTGGATTATTTTTTGGATTGATGGGGGCGCTGCTACTCGCTGCGATTGTTCTGGAAATCATTGCCCTTGTCGAAGCGTCTGATGGAGTATACGCTTATAGCGGAAAAGATCCTGATCTCGCAGAGTACTTCAAAAAAATCCGTCGTCGTGCGTGGTGGGTGTTGGCTGGAATATTTATCGGGTATGCTCTGCTGCTCGTTCTGCTACTCCTGATTTTGGTACACTGATAGTGAAATTATTTCCGGGTTTTCTTCTTTACGTTTTTCGCAATGATGTGATTGTATGCAGTTGTGATCGCATCTTTCAACATTGTCTTCTTCACTTTTCCCAGGTCGATGTAAGTAGCACCTTGTTTTCCCCATGCGTTCGGAACCGGGTAGATAACTGCTTTATCATAAGCCGTGAAAGCAGATTGGTCAATCGGTGAAAGCATCACGCACACTAAATTTTCTTTTTCACTCATAGTCGCGAAGATCTTTTTCTTCACACGAAAGGAAGTTCTGTCAAAATGCGGAAGTTCTTCAGTGTCATCAAAGCTCAAAGCCAGCTTGCGTACATGTTCAGGTATAACCATGTGGAACAGATTTAAGGTCTCAACCAATTCGTCATTTGCGGAAATCCTCCGCGTTCTTCCGAAGGCCGTGTCATCTTCATCCACACCAATAAATCGAGTCCTTCGAATTCGCCATCCTGAAAATTCTCAACAAGGGAACTGCTTTCATTTTTATATCCATGCGGATGAAAAACAACCTCGGGAGGAATTCCAGTTTTGCGGATCGCCGCCCAGGTCCACAATAGCACCGCTTGTTCTTCTGCAGCTTTTCCGGAATTCACTTCTGCAACATTTCCGCTGATGTTGTCGCGTTTGGAGGAATCAGTAACCGCAATGTGTCCGGCTTCGTGGAGAATATCGCCTGGATACAATAACCTATTGCGATCGAAAACTACACTACCTGAATTGATGCATACACCCGGAAGAAATGAATCGGATGGAACTTCGCCTTCGCGTAATTCAATCCCGATCTCTTCGAGAAAATCGTGAAATGTTTCGATGAGTGTTTCGTTGCGCGACTGATCAACTTCTGCTGTGTGCATAGTGTAAAGGTACGTAGATCGTGGTTGCTGAACGCTGCGCGAGCTTTACACGGAGACGCGGCGAAACGGAGACGTACTTTGTTTGCAATACCCACGAGAAACGGCGGATCGCTAAAGCGATCTCGAAACTGGTTAGCAGAAAGCGCGATGAAACTGTGTGTTGCGCATGAGATTCTTGTAATGAAACCGATAGCAACAGAACAGATCGCTTTAGCGATCCGCCGTTTCTCGTGGGTTTGGGCTGAGGAAAGGTTTAGGTCTCTGAAATTTCTCCGTTTCTCCGTGCCGCCGTGTAGAGCGAGCTTGTCCTGAGCGTAGTCGAAGGGCAGGCATGGAGACTAATACGACCACTTTTTGGTAAACGTATTGAAGAATCCGATTCCGATTTTGGGATAGAACTTTGCGCCTTCCAGCGTGCTTGCTGAGGTACAGGCGAAAACTCCAACGCGGAACAGCTGTTCTCTGATTCTGATGACGCGTTCTACACCGACGAAAAACTCCGTGTGATAAAAATCTGCATCGGGAATCATGAGTACGCCACCACCTGCAGCACCTGTAATTTTCAGTTTGCTCACGAGTGGAACTTTCGATGCAAATGCTCCCTCGAAGTGGTGAATGTAGTTAGCACGGAAGAACGTGTTCGCTGTATTGAACGTTATTCCTACCAGCTGGAACGATCGTGTAGGGTCAGAGAAGATCCATGAATCGGAACCACGGAAGTATTTGTACTCCAGCAAACGCAGGTTCGATTTATTCAGGAATGCACCATACAGCACATTCCACATGCTCGTTCCGAAGCGACCTATCTTCATTTCATCCTGCGAACCAATTTCCATGTAATCGAAATTCACTTCGCTTCCGAAAAGTCCGGGCACACCTTTACGATAATAGAAACGCAGTTCAGGATATTTCGAGCCCACAATGATCTTGCGGTGTTTCTTGATGATGTACTTCTGTTTGAAACGGTATTTCAGTTCGAGCCTTATTTCAGTTTTTACGTAACGTTCAAACGTCAACGGAGTATTCAGGTCGCCAAACAAACTATCGCCAAGCGGACTACGTGATAAATTGTCAATTGCAAATTGGTCGCTGTATTCGAATGTGATTTCACCGAACAGCCCATTCACAATTTCCATGCGCTGCGAAATGCTTATTTCTTTGCAGCGAATCCAGTTGCTTCGGCTGAAAACAGACTCCAGTGATGCGTACGAATTGACCTGATCGTAGAAATCGCCAAATCGTATAAACGTCCTAACAAACTTCAACGGATAATACGTGAGGCCAACCCCGACCTTGCCCTTGACATCTTTATTCCGGAATCCGTAGTCGATCTCTCCTTCAGTCTCGAGTTTAAATCCGTTTTTGAAATCGTGATTATAATTTCCTCCGAGGCGATGACGGTAACCACCAACACCAAGGGGAACCATTTGTCCAATCAATGGTTGGATGTACCAGTCATTACCGGTGAAACGATTCCTGTGTGCAACGCCATTCAGCAGGAAGCTCCATACGGTAATTCTGTTGTATGCTGAATCTGCGTGATTGAGGTATGCTTCACTTTCATAGTATGCCATCAAACTGTCAACCGCGTGTATGTAGGTAATTTCTTTATCCGTAAGCTGTAGCGGCCGGTGTTTTATCCAGTATAAACTGTCCTGGTCAAATGCCGAATCGCTGTAATGCTTGATTTCATCATTGAATGTTTTCTTCGGAAATACAACGTTCACTTCATAGTCGGAGTGATCAACACGTGTATTGCCGATGATGTTATAGCGTCCATCTTTGATCGTGTAAATGAATTCACGTCGCACTGGTAACCAGATGTCGGGCTTTACTTCTGAGAAATCCTCAATCACGAAAAATTCTTTGCAGAACAGTAATACACCGGGATTGATGGCAAGGTTTACTGATTTAATTGCCCATGTGCTGTCTTCGATGAAAAGAAATCCGGAGAACAGCGCATCGTCTTTAAACAATGGAATAACGCTGATCTTGTGATACGTTTTTCCGTTGTCAATGAACGTAGCAAGAAATTCAAAACGATAGTTCAGGAATGCAGTTGCAGCAGCAGGAGAAAGCAGTGGCCGTGATGCGAGAGCAGGAACATCAATGTAATTCTTGTAGAAATTGAAGTCCATACTTCGTGCATCGCTCATAAGCATGTATGGATTTTCATCTTCCCACTGTCCCGGGATGATTTCGTGCTCACCGTACCCTATATTCTGGGAGTATTCACCGCCTTCGTAGCGCTTGCGTGGTGCGTAATCGTGAAAAGCGAGTACATCCTCTTTGAAGCGGTCGGGGCGATCAAAATAGGTTATCGAAACCGATTCAATCAGATTGATCGGCATATTCGCAAAAACACGCTGAAGATTTCCGCGATCTTTTTGTTGCTCTTTAATCTTCGCTGCTTTCTTCCGGTCGCGACGTTTGGTCGTATCCAATTTCGCGAGCGCAGAATCGAGATCATCTTTCTCACCAGCGCTGATACTGATACTGTTGCCGCCGGTGGTAACTGGACCTTCTTTCGCGTAAAGCGAATCTTCAAACGGTCTCTTGATTTTAATTTTCTCGAGAGAAGATTTCTGGTACGTGCGGCACTTGTAATTGTCGACGCCTTTCCAGTAGTCGTTACGTTTCGCAACAACTTTCTTCATGATTTCTTTCCCCTTGTCGCGATCACCTTTTGCGATAATGTCGACACCGCCCAACATCGTAGAGGATGACTTCATGACAATGTCGAGCACCAACGATTTTCCCGCAGGAACTGTTATCAGCGTATCAATAGCCTGAAGTCCGGTCTGAGAAAAGATGAGATGGTATTGCCCGCTCTGTAATTCCAGAAAGTACCCGCCGTCAAGATTGGTGTTTACACCGTAGGAAGTGTTCTTCACCATTACTACCACAAAAGGAATAGGCTGACCGAGCGTATCACGGACGGTGCCTTTAACGACACCAGCATTTAGGGTTCCGAAGAAGAAGAGGGTGAATAGGAGAATTGCGAATCGCTTCAAGACCCAGCCATACGAAAATTCGAAATTCGAAGATTCGAAATGGAACGGAAGTCCGTTTTTGGGATCAAAGAAATTGTGAATTCGGGACGTCATTTTGGGCGAGGCAAAGGTACGGTTAAGCTGAACACTGATTCCGGGTATGAGACGTGGAAATAAGGGAAAAGTTACCGTGAATTGGTGTTAAAAGCAGTTCGATTGCCGGTATAACACCTAACCGTAACAATAGAAACACTCTGAAGGTGAACTATTGACTATCGGCAATCAACGCCACAATCAACTGAATCAGAATTTCTTTCTCAACGGGATTGCTTTGCGCAACAAGAAGAGCAATAGCGGTCAAACCGTTATCATTAATTTTTAGTTCACCTGATTTCTTAAAGCGGTGTTTGTTTTTCTCGAGAAACCACACGAACAGAAATGCACCAATGCGTTTGTTACCATCTGTGAATGAATGGTTCTTGATCACGAAGTAGAGCAGGTGAGCGGCTTGTTCTTCGATGCTCGGGTAAACGTATTCGCCGTCGAATGTCTGAACAATTGTTTTCAGGGAGCTCCGGAAGCTTTCATCTTTTTCATTTCCGAACAGATAGCTCGCCTGATTTTTGCAACGAGTTGTTTTCGCAATTCTGTAACAGCCCCTACCGCTTCGCTGTACTCAATTTCATATGTGATGTGTTTGCTGAGCGTGCCGGGACGGAGTTGTTGTGTATCGTATTGATTGAGCAGAGAAAAACTCTTGGTGTAATTGCCGAGAATTTCGAGCAGGCCTTTTGCCTCGGATAATTGTACTTCGTGGCTGGCTCCCGATTTGGCGATGAGCTGCACCATTTTTCCGAGTTCGTCTAATCGCTTTTGGTTGATGGAGTAGCCTTGAACGAGGTGGTCTTTGAGGCGCTGGGTGGCCCATTGGCGGAATTGGGTGCCGCGGAGGGATTTGACGCGATATCCAACAGAGATGATTACATCAAGACTGTATAGGGTGGTTGGCTTATCGACATTAGTAATGTGCATTTTTTGCACATTACTTTTTTCCTCGAGTTCACCCTCCTTGAAAACATTGTTTATATGCTTGGTTATCACTGTTCTATCCCTTCCGAATAGTTCGGTTATCTGACTTTGAGTTAGCCAAACTGTCTCGCGATCAAAGGCCACTTGAAGTTCAATCGCTTTGTCCGTAGATTGATAGATTAATATTTCGTTCATGTTGTATCAAGTATTTATTTACAACACAAACAGAAATAATTAAAGTATTAATATTAACAATTAATTGATAAAACGTCAAAAGATTAGTCCACGTAGGCTCCGGCTTCTTTAGATTGGGATTGGTCGGCTAAACCGTTGCAAATTGTGCAACAGTTCAAATACAAGGCGAATAGTGGTTGTTCCAAAATGGAACTAACTCAGGCAAAAGCAATATGCATTTTTGCATTTTGCTTTTGGGGATCAGCTCAGATGTCGGAGGAATTCTTACTCAACTATTCCGCAATTTTCTGGTGTTTGTATTTGCGCGATGCGATTATTGCAAGTGTGTTGTTACCAGCGGTGATTCTTTATTAGCATTCTAATTGTTATTCTTTTTTGTTTTTTATGCATCGTACGGACATACCAAAAGAGTAGCTACCTGGATTTCCGTAAACGCTTCCTCCAAATGCGATTAGTTGAATATAATATGCCCCTGGGGCTTTTTTTGTCGAGCTCCACCAATTTCCGTTTAACGATAACCCTCTGAACTCGCTTGTTCCTCCATAGCGCATGCCTGCTGGAAATCCACTAAAACCGCTACTGTCGTTTCCCATACAACTCTTCCCATTTTCAACGTACCAATCATTAGTTGCACTTTTCATTTTATCTCCATTATTTTTCATCCCACCACCAAGAAATCCTCTCAGAGTCCACCACTCCTCCTCAGTTGGTATATGCCAACCTGCTGGTGCAAGACCGCGCGGATCATTAGCCGCGTACCAATTGTAAAGTTTCCCATATTTTTTCCCGTTTTCAATATCGTTGTTGTAGTAACACCAAGCAGGTTTTTTTTCTATATCGGCCTTATTCCACTCTTCGCCACTTTTTGCTTCTGAAATAGTATCTCCATTTCTAAAAATAGATACTTCCAAATTTTTCTTCATCCATATTTGGCTACCTATCATCACTTCTTCAAGTTTTTCACCTTCGTTTTCGGGTGGTGTAAAACCTGTTGATGCAACGATACAAACTAAAAGAAGGAACCAAAATGTCTTTCTTTTCATTGTACAGTATTTTCGGATAATCATATTGAAACTTGTGCCTGTTTATCTGAATCGCCCTCTCTCCATCCCCAACCACTCCATAGCACTTCCACTCAACACCTTCTCTTTTTTCTCTTCACTCCAATCCATCGACTTGATTAGTTCTCCAGGAGTATTTTCTCCCAGCGGAAAAGGATAGTCGCTTCCCAGCGCAACACGATCGGGACCGAATTGATCAACAACGAAGTTGAGCATGTTCTTGTCGTGCACGAGTGAATCAATCCAGAATTTCGAAATGTAATTTTTCGGTGGGACGTTGTTGTTGATCGCAACGAGATCAGGGCGACAATCGAAACCATGTTGCACGCGACCAACTGTTGACGGAAAAGATCCACCACCGTGCGCAAATGCAACACGCAGCTTCGGAAGTTTTTCGAAAATTCCACCGAAGATCATTGAACAGATTGCGCGTGATGTTTCCGCAGGCATTCCAACGAGCCATGGCAACCAGTATTTCTGCATTTCTTTTTCACCCATCATTTCCCAAGGGTGAACAAACACTGCCATGTCGAGCTCTTCGCAGGCTTTGAAGATTTCAAAAAATTCTGGTTCGTCCAGATTTTTCTGATTCACATTCGTACCGATCTGAACGCCTTTCAATCCAATGTCTTTGCAACGCTTCAATTCCTGCACAGCGAGTTTTGCATCCTGCATAGGAATTGTTCCGAGACCAATAAACCGCTTAGGAAATCGTGTGATTATATCGGCAATGTGATCATTCAGAAAAACAGAAACTTCGAGACAGTCCAGCGGCTTTGCCCAATAGCTGAACATCACCGGCACCGTGGAAAGAACCTGCACGTGTACATCCTGTGCGTCGCATTCTTTCATGCGCGTTTCTGCGCTCCAGCAATTGTCTTCAATCTCGCGGAAGAATTTTCCATCGTCGCGGATCATTCTTGCACAACAAGGTTTAATGTGATCGAGCTGTATGAATCCTCCGTAACCGAATTTCTCTTTCCAGTTCGGAATGTTCTCAGGAAGAATATGCGTGTGAATATCTATTGTCAACATCAGTAGTGTCCCTGTCCGCTGGATTTCAATTGTTGTGCAGTTGAACTATACTCCTGCGCTTTTGCCGGATTCTGCAGACTTGAATAAGTCATTGCTGTTGTTTCGTATGCAGAAATAAAATACGGATCATACGCAATTGACTTCAATGACATGTCAATAGATTTCTGAAAGAGCGCCATCGCCTTCTGTTCAAGATCGGCTCTCAGCCACGGATACTTTTGTGCTTTGTTGATCAGCTGCGACGCCATCGTACCATAAGTTCCTGCAAGGTTGTTGTACGCTGTGGAGTAACCCATGTTGCAACGTATCGCGCACTCAAACTGGTATTGCGCTTCGAACAATCTGCCGGTTGCGAAAAGCATACGTCCGAAATTATTCCGGTAGATAGCACTCGAGGGATTCAGTCGGATCGCTCTGGTATAATAGTGCTCAGCAGAATCGAGTTGCTTCTTATCAAAATACATTTCCGCGAGCTTCTGCATTGGATCGGTGTACACAGGACAAAGCGCAATCGCATTTCTGAATTCTACGATTGCAGTATCGATGATGTGACTTCTTTCCGCAGAACCAACTGCATATTGATCGAGGTATTCTTTCTGCGTAATGTGATTCGCATAGAAGTAGTGCATCTTACAGCTCTTTTCTGAAATCTGCATATCCGTCCCGTATAATGTTTCGTTGTCGTACCAAACAGTATTACGCATTATGGAAATTCCCGAATAAACCATCACAATCACCCCGAGTGCAATTACTGTTTTCTGTTGTGAACCAAAAAACTCACCAACCGTTCCGGAAACGTTTTCTTCAGAGAAAAATGCGCGATGCAACAACCAGGCGAAGATGATGCACATACCAAGCGATGGTGCATACAACAATCGTTCTCCATAGTTCGTGCCGAGAATAAACGGAATGTTAGATACGACACTAAACGTGATGAAGAAATACAAAATCGCGAATGAAACCGGATGTTTCGATTTGAATTTGATAAGTGCAAATCCGCCAGCTGCAAGAAACACAACCAGCGACACAAGGAACTCCCATGATCCAACACCATACACCGGCATTTGTGAAACAGATGCGTCAGAAACCAATCCGAACGGTACGACGAGTTTCACTAAGTACAGTCCGCCAATTGCAATGGCAGTTGCGCGTTG